>MUKC01000032.1 GCA_002049795.1 Desulfobacca sp. 4484_104
GGGGTGACTATCTGCCTCTCTTGCATCGGGATTGGCTAATGAGCCGCATCCGTCGCCTGATTCAGGTCCTGTTCACCCTGTTGACCAATGCCTATCTGTTGTTTCCCTTCGGGCCGGTAATCTACCAAGGCCCCTTAAAAGGGATTTGCCATCCCGGGCTGAACTGCTATTCCTGCCCCGCGGCCCTGTTGGGCTGCCCGATAGGCGCCTTCCAGAATTTCATGGCCAATATACGCCTCTCCCTGGCCTCCGGGGTGCCTCAACTGGGGACGATAGTAGTGGGGTATCTGGGATTCATCGGCTCTTTAGTGGGGCGGTTCCCCTGCGCCTGGCTTTGTCCCTTCGGCCTGATCCAGGATCTGCTCTATAAAATTCCGGTGCGCAAATTCAAGCTCCCTGAGTTCTTGAAACATGTGAAGTATGTCGTACTAGTTCTATTAGTGCTGATTTTGCCGCTTTTCTGGGTGGACCCGGCTGGCCTCGGCACCCCCTGGTTCTGCAAATTAATCTGTCCGGCCGGGACCTTACTTGGAGCTTTTCCCCTGCTCCTGGTCAAGCCCAGCCTGTGGCAGACCCTGAGCTTCTACTTCTGGAATAAGGTCACCATACTGATCTTAATTATCGCCTGGAGTATGGTTACCAGTCGGCCCTTCTGTCGGGTGTTATGTCCTTTGGGCGCGTTTTATGGGTTATTCAATAGATACAGCCTGATACGGTTAAATTATGACGAGGATAAATGTGTCCATTGTCACGCCTGTTATCGCCAATGTCCCATGGGAGTGCGGCCATACCAAAATCCTGATGATACCAACTGCATCCGCTGCCTGAAATGCCTGGAGGCCTGTCGCTTTGGAGCCTTATCGTTTAATATGCGGAGCCTACCCGCGACCCCGTCCAGGTCGATCCCCAAAAGAGAAGCGTGAGGGTCAGTGGTCAGTGGTTAGTAAACCATAGAAATATTTTGCGGGCTATTCATAAGAGCTTGATTCCGCTAAGGAAGCTATTTTCTGCCGAGGTAGTTATTTTAACTGGCAACCGACAACCATCGATTGAATACATACTGATGAAGATTATCTACCATGAAAAATATCTGACCGATTATCCGACGGCCAGCGTGGAGCAGCCGGAGCGGGTAAAGACGATTTATGAGACCCTGTCTCCGCTTTACCCGGTCCTGGGGCCGGAACCCGCGACCGAGGCCGACTTATTATTGGTTCATAGCCCCGAGCTCATTGATCGGGTTAAGCAGGCCCCCAGCCTTTATGAAGTGGCCACCCTGGCCGCGGGCGGTGCCATCCTGGCCGCGGAGTTAGCCCTGCAGGGTGAACCGGCCTTTGCCACAATCCGGCCTCCCGGCCACCACGCCAGTCCCTTCAGCCACTGGGGGTTTTGCTTCTTTAATAATCTGGCCCTGGCCCTGGAACGCCTGCGCGTCCGACAACTGATCCGTCAGGCCCTGGTTCTGGATATCGATCTGCATTATGGGGATGGCACGGTCAACGCCTTTAGAGACCGGTCAGGAGTGACGGTAATCAATATTAGCCAAAAAAACCGGGATAAATATCTGGCCGAGGTCCAAGCTATCCTGGCCGAGCCCAGATCCTTTGATATTTTGGCAGTTTCAGCGGGTTTCGATACCTACCAGAAAGATTGGGGCGGACTGCTCTTAACCGAGGACTACCACCAGATCGGCCAGTGGATTAAAGCCGCAGCCCGAGCCGTTGGTCAGGGGCGTTATTTCGCGGTGCTGGAAGGCGGGTATTACCTTCCTGATCTGGGCCAAAACGCCTTGGCTTTGGTCCAGGGTCTGGAATAAACTAAATCTTGCCATGAGTTACTGCTGCTGCGGAGATTGGTACAGCTCGGCGCTCAATCCAGCGGCCCGGCTATAATTTGTGTTTGCCAAGAGGTATGATTTACCTCATATTTTGGGTCTTTATCGGGCCGGAAGATTGGGGTTGACAACTATGCAGATTATCTTTAAAATTAAATCAGGTGGGCGGGCATAGCTCAGTTGGTAGAGTACAAGCTTCCCAAGCTTGGTGTCGCGGGTTCGAATCCCGTTGCCCGCTCCAGGAGGTCGATGCGTGCGGTAACGCCCATCGCATACCCGCTTCCCCTATCGAGGATACTGAAAGCCAGCGGTAATCAGGCTTAGGCTTCTTTGAAGGTGGATGAAAGCGCCCAAGATGCGCCCCGAGATGGAAAAAATCTTGGAATTTCACGGAAGTGGGCACAGCCCACTTTTTTTTTAACTAGGCCGGCTCTGGAGGGCCGCAAGCCTATTATTATTAACTGCATGCATAAGCCGGTAGAAATTATCGCCCAGGTCGAAGACCTGGTGGCGCCCCTGTTGCAGGCCCAGGAAGTGGAGTTGGTGGAAACGGAAATGGTCCGGGCCGGAAAGCGATGGGTGTTGCGCTTATACGTCGATAAGCCAGGGGGCATCAGTTTGGACGAATGTGCCCGGGTAAGTCAGGTAGTGGGAGAGTTGCTTGACGTTCATGATCTGATTGATCAGGCCTATACTTTAGAAATCTCCTCACCGGGACTGACGCGGGCGTTGAAGAAACCGGCTGATTACCAGCGTTATGTGGGGCGACTGGCTCGAATTACCACTCGGGCCGGGGCCGGCGAACGCCAAATTTTTCGGGGGGAACTGTTAGGCTTGGAGGATGACCGGGTGAAACTGAAAGAAGGAGATCAGATTTACCAGATTCTTCTAGACGACATTGCCCGGGCCCGGCTGGATGTTGATTTTTAATTTGCCCATCCTTCAGGAGAGCAAGAAACTTTATGACTGGGGAATTGAAACGTATCATTGATCAGGTCTGTCGCGACAAAGGGATCAACAAGGAGTTGTTGATTACCACCATTGAGGAAGCCGTACGCTCGGCGGCTAAAAAGAAATACGATCCCAAACTGGATATAGAGGTCAATTTTTCCGAAGACACCGGCGAAGTTGAGGTCTATCAATTTAAAGAGGTGGTTGACGAGGTAACTGACCCAGATATGCAGCTTTCTCTGGAGGATGGTCGGAAGCTGGATGCCGAATGCGAAATCGGCGATAATTTGGGCATCAAACTGGATGCCAGTAGCTTTGGCCGCATTGCCGCCCAATCCGCCAAGCAAGTGATTATCCAGGGTATGCGGGAAGCCGAGCGGGATGTCGTCTATGAGGATTATAAGGATCGTCAGGGCGAGATCATCAGCGGCATTGTGCAGCGTCAGGATAAGTCCGGAATTATTATTAATCTAGGTCGAACCGAAGCCCTGTTGCCTCCGGAGGAGCAAGTGCCGCGGGAGAGTTACCGTCAGGGTGACCGCCTCCGGGCCTATGTGACCGAGGTCAAGCGTCATTCGAAAGGACCCCAGATTATTTTATCTCGGGTGCGGCCGGAATTTTTAACCTCGCTGTTTGAAAACGAGGTTCCAGAAATCTCTGAGGGCATCGTCCAGATTCTGGCCTGTGTGCGAGAACCGGGGAGTCGGGCCAAGATCGCGGTAAACTCACGCGACCCGGATGTGGATCCGGTAGGGGCCTGTGTGGGCATGAAGGGTTCCCGGGTGCAGAATATTGTTCAGGAACTCCGGGGAGAAAAAATTGACATCATCCCCTGGAATCCAGATCCGGCCAAATTTGTGACGCAAGCCCTGGCCCCGGCCGAAGTCAGCCGGATCATCCTGGATGAGGCCAACCAGTCCATGGAAGTCATCGTTCCTGATGACCAGTTGTCGCTGGCGATTGGCAAGCGTGGACAAAATGTCCGCCTGGCCTCCAAGCTGACCGGCTGGAAGATCGATGTTAAGAGCGAAACCAAATATTCCAAGTCCTTGAAGGAAAGCTACCTGTCCCTGCTGCAGATCCCGGGGGTGGGAGAGATGACTGCCAGCGCCCTGTACGAAGCCGGATTCACGTCGGCGCGCGACGTCACCGAGAGCAGCCTGGAGGATTTGTTGCAGGTCCCAGGATTAAACGAGAGAAAAGCGGCCAGCATCATTGCCGCGGCCCAAGAAATGTTGGCTGGCCCCAAAGAGAAACCTACACCGCCAGAGACCGCCGAGATGCCGCTGTCGGGGGAGATCGACGCTAATCTCGCGGTAGAAGAAGAAGATGCGGAGGCCTAAGGGTCGACGCCTGGCGGTGATCACCCCTTTACGGGGATCAGCGAATTTTTAGATTAACTAAGCTATATTGTTACGGGGATAGAAAGATTTATGGCCAAAACTAGAGTATCACATCTGGCTCGAGAATTTAAAATGGGTGTCAAAGATCTCCTGCAGCGTCTTAAAGAGATGAACCTGGAGGTCGAAAATTACCTGAGTTCAATAGATGACCCAGATGTTGAGCGAGTCAGAAGTATGTTAGCGAAAACCATGCCTCAGGTTGAGGAACGAAAATTGGGAAGCGGGGTTAAGCGTCGGCGCCGGTTAACTTCCGCCCGCACCCCGGAACCCCCGGCCGAGGCCAGTTTAGAAGCAGAAATAAGCGAAGCAGGAGAGCCGCCGGACGCGGTAGCCTTGGAAACTACAGCCGCGGATCGTAATCTAGAAGTGGCTTCAGTCGAAACGGAGGAAGCTGCCCTCCCGGAAGCAGTCAAACCTGCGCCTAAACCTCGGGCTCGCAAGAAACCAAGCAAAACTGCGGCGCGGATAATTGCCTGGCCGGAGCCGGAAAAACCGACTCCGCCGCCGACGGCCCCAGCGGTCGAGGCAGTGTCGGAACCGGAAGCACCCTCGGCCCTGGAACCTGGGGAGTCTGAACCCCCGGAGCCGGAGATTGCCGCCACGCCACCGGTCCCGGAAGTGGCTGAAACTCCAGAGTTAATCTCGGAGACTGGAGAAGCGCCATGGCCTGAAACCACCAAGACCGTGGAAAAAGCCGAGGCCAAAGGGTTAGATGCTTCAGTCGCCTTGCGCCGCCAAAAGGCCAAGAAAGCCAAGAAGGAAGTGCCTGCCCGGATTATCAGTCGGCCGCCGGCCGAAGCCGAGGTTCGGTCTGAGACTGTCAGTGAGGCCAAGGCGGCCCCTAAGCCACCGGCGCGACCTAAAATTGTGGAGGTAGCCAAGCCGCGGGCTGCGGCTCCTGAGACCGGAGAAAAAGACGAAAAGAAACCTAAGGCTAAGAAGAAACGCGGTAAGCGGGTGGCGGAAGCTCCCAGCGAAGAAGTGGGCAAACGGAAGTCGGCTCGCAAGAAGGAAGTACGTGAAGGAGCAGAATTATACGAAGGAGCAGAGGGCGACTCCCGTTTTGTCTCCAAGAAAAAGGGTGTCAAGAAAGCCATCCGCAAGGTTTCCAAAACCGAGCTGACCGTACCCAAGGCCATTAAACGACGCATTAAAGTCGGAGACTCGATCACCGTCGGCGAACTGGCCAAGCGCATGGGCATCAAGTCTAGTGAAATAATCAAAAAGCTCATGGGCTTGGGAGTGATGGCCAATATTAATCAGCCTATCGACTATGATTCTTCAGTGCTGGTAGCCAGTGAGTTCGGTTACGAGGTGGAACGCGCCTTTCCCCATGAAGAAGATATCTTGGAATTACGGCCCCATGAGGAGGGCAACCGGGTCCCGCGGCCCCCGGTAATAACCATTATGGGCCACGTCGATCACGGCAAGACCTCTTTGCTGGATGCCATCCGCCAGAGCCGCTTGATCGAGTCCGAGGCCGGTGGCATTACCCAGCATATCGGGGCCTACCAGGTGTCGCTGCCGTACGGTGACGTGGTCTTTCTGGATACCCCGGGCCATGAAGCCTTTACCGCCATGCGGGCCCGCGGCGCCCAGGTGACCGACCTGGTGGTCCTGATCGTGGCCGCGGATGACGGCGTCATGCCCCAGACTCTGGAAGCCATCAACCATGCCAAGGCCGCGGGCGTGCCGCTGGTAGTGGCGATCAATAAGATTGACAAGCCTAATGCCAACCCGGATCGAGTAAAACGGGAACTGGCCGAACATGGGATCGTTCCCGAAGACTGGGGTGGAGATGTGCAGTTCGCCGAGATCTCAGCCAAAAAGCACATCGGTATTGACGAATTGTTAGAAAAGATCCTGTTGCAAGCCGAGATTCTGGAACTCGAAGCCAGTACCGACAGCATGGCTCGGGGACGGATTATTGAAGCCAAATTGGACAAAGGCCGGGGACCGGTGGGCACGGTACTCGTCCAAGAGGGCACCTTGAAAACCGGCGATGTTTTTGTCTGTGGTCTGCAGTATGGCCGGGTGCGGGCGCTGTTCGATGATCGCGGGGCTCGGGTGGAGCAGGCTACTCCGGCAATTCCAGTGGAAGTCCAGGGCTTCAGCGGCGTCCCCAATGCCGGGGATGAGTTTATGGTGCTCGAAAATGAGCGGGTCGCCAAACAGGTAGCGCAGTTAAGGCAACAGAAACAACGGGAAGCGGCCCTGGCCCGACTGAGCAAAGTTACCCTGGAAAAGCTCTATGAGCGCTTCCAGGAGGGTATGGTCAAAGAACTGAACCTGATCCTCAAGGCCGATGTGCAGGGTTCGATTGAGGCCCTGACCCAGGCCCTGTCCGAACTGGGCACCGAAGACATCAAAGTCAACGTGATCCATGCCGGGACCGGCGATATTGTCGAAAGTGACATCATGTTGGCCTCGGCGTCCAATGCCATCGTTATCGGCTTTAATGTGCGTATCAATCCCAAGGCCCAGACCCTGGCCGAACAGGAGAATGTCGATGTCCGCTTCTATGACGTCATTTACCATTTGAGCAGTGATATTCACTCTGCCCTGGAAGGCCTGCTGGAGCCGGTTTATGAAGAGCGGCCTTTAGGTCAGGCCGAAGTCCGGCAGATCTTTTCCATCCCTAAGGTCGGGTTGATTGCCGGTAGCTATGTGACCGAGGGTAAGTTTGAACGCAACGCCTTGGTCCGGGTCCGCCGCGACGGCACCGCGCTGTTTGAAGGTAAGATTAGCTCTTTGAAACGTTTCAAAGAAGATGTTAAAGAAGTGGCGGCGGGCTATGAATGTGGCATCGGCATTGAAAGATTTGATGACCTAAAGGCGGGGGATATCCTGGAGGCCTATCGATTAGAAGAAGTGAAGGCTCATTTAGAGCCCCTTCCTGGTCGCCAGGGTTAAGGCTCGGTTTATCCAGTCTGGCTCGCTACCGGGATTAGCCGAAGGCAGAAAAACAGCTCATGGTCGTGGCGATCGCCCGCATCACCCTCTACCTTCCGGAAAATCATTCTCTGAAAGGCAAGCGGAAAGTGGTTAAGAGCCTGATTGAAAAAGTCAGACACCGGTTCCCGATAGCCATTGCGGAAGTCGAGGACCATGAGCTTTGGCAACAGGCCAAGTTGGGTCTGGCGCTGATCAGCAATGATGCCAAAATCTTAGATTCCAGTTTAACCAAGATCATGAACTATATCGAAGCTCAACATTTAGCCCAGATCATCGACTCCCAGATAGAAGTTTGGCATGTATAAGAACTTTTCGGTTTGCTGATTCCTGTCAAGATGATCATTTTAAGCGATATGTTATACGAAATGCGAGTGGCAGGGACATGGAAACCTGGTATAGCCCAGTGGGTAACTAATGCCCGCGCTTAGTCGAACCACACAGCGTCGCGCCCGGGTCAGCGAACTGTTGCGGGAAAAAATTGCTCTGATTTTACTGCATAAAAGCCGGGATCCCCGCCTTAGCACCCTGACCATCACCGAAGTGGAGATCAGTAAAGATTTGCGCCAAGCCCGGGTTTTCTATCAGCCCCGCCAAGCGGCAGATTTGCCCTACATTCAGGCGGCTTTAGAAAAGGCCAGCGGCTTTATCAAGCAGGAAATCGGCCGGGAACACATCCTCCGGGTGATGCCCTCCATTAGCTTCTACCACGATGAGTCCTGGCAACGCGGCGACCGGATTGAACGTCTCCTGCGTCAGCTCAAGACCGAAGAGTCGGAAACCGGCGGGTCTAAGGATTCCTCATGAAACCGTCGGTACACGGTATTATAGTAATCGATAAGCCGGCCGGAATCTCTTCCTTTGGCGTGGTAAAAGCCGTTCGGCGAATCTTAAAGGTCAAGAAAATCGGCCATCTGGGGACATTGGACCCGTTTGCTACCGGGGTGTTGCCACTCTGTTTGAATGAAGCTACCAAACTGGTGCCGTTCTTAATCGAGGAGCCCAAGACATATCAGGCAACCCTATGGTTGGGGGCGGAAACCGACACCCAGGATTTAGGTGGTAAGATAATCAAGGAATGCGCGGATCTGCCCGCGGTGGACAACATCGTTCCGGTAATTAAGAGCTTTGCGGGCGAGCAATGGCAGGTGCCGCCAATGTATTCCGCGCTCCGTTACCAGGGACAACGGCTTTATCATCTGGGCCGTCAGGGTCTGTCCCTGGAGGTCAATCCCCGCCGGATAACTATCTATCGCCTGGAAATCGACGACATTTCCCCGCCGGAAGTAACCTTTACGGTGACGTGCTCCAAGGGTACCTATATCCGCACTCTGGCTGCGGATATCGGCCGTCAACTGGGTTGCGGGGCCTATCTCCGGGCCTTAAGACGCCTTCAGGTTGGAGCTTTTTCCCTGTCTCAGGCGCTAGCCCTGCCGGAGCCGGACGACCCGCAGGCCCCGGAGAAATTGTGGTCATACCTCATTCCCTTGGCTGATGCCTTGCCTAATTGGCCGACCGTCGCCATATCCGACCAGGAGGCTAAGCGGCTCCGACAGGGGCAAAATCTCCAGAACTGGCCTGGTCAGGCGGCATATCAGGGGCGGCCGCTCGGCGAGCGGGTGCGAGTGCTCCAGGGTCGGGAACTGGTGGCGGTGGCGGAACTGTCAGGCGAACCCTCCCGGCCGGCGTTAAGCCCGATACGGGTCTTTGCTGCTGGTCAGAGGAGCTGAGATGGTTAGATATGCTTCGAGATATTAGCAATTAAAACAATGTCATAAAAAACATGAGATTGATTATTTAATAAGGAGGAAGTTGTGGGGCTATCAATCGAAAGGAAACGGGAATTAATTGACCAGTTCCGGCATCATGAAACGGATACCGGCTCACCGGAAGTTCAGGTGGCGATTCTCAGTGAACGGATCGGCTATCTGACCAATCATTTTAAGGTGCATGCCAAGGACCACCATTCTCGCCGAGGACTTATCAAGTTGGTGGGTCAACGCCGGCGGTTACTCAATTATCTGAAAAAGAAGGATATTGATCGGTATCGAGCCCTGATCGAACAATTAGGATTGCGCCGTTAAGGCAAAGTTTAAGTGGGAGGCACTTATAAAAATATGCTGAAGACATTCACAGTAGAGATTGGGGAACGTAACCTGATCTTTGAAACTGGCAAGATGGCCCAACAGGCCAATGGCGCGGTTTTTGTCCGCTACGGCGAAACCGGCGTTCTGGTGACCGCGGTGGCCTCTGATCACCTTCGGGAGGGCATCGATTTCTTGCCTCTCACGGTGGATTATTTAGAAATGGCCTATGCCGCGGGCCGCATTCCGGGGGGATTTTTCCGCCGTGAAATTGGCCGGCCCAGTGAAAAGGAAACCTTAACCTCCAGATTGATTGACCGCCCGATCCGACCGCTGTTTCCCAAGGGCTTTTTTAACGAATTGCAGATCATTGCCACGGTATTATCGGTTGATCTAGAAAATGATCCGGATATCATTGCCTTGAACGGCGCCTCGGCAGCCCTGGAAATTTCCGATATCCCCTTTCAGGGGCCGATTGCCGCGGTCCGGGTGGGGAAGTTAGACGGACAATTGATCGTCAATCCCACCAATACCCAGCTCAAGAGCAGCACTTTAAATCTGATTGTGGCCGGGACCGCTAAGGAGTTGGTCATGGTGGAGGGCGGCGCGGCCATGGCTTCCGAAGAGGAGGTGTTGGAGGCGTTGTTTTTTGCCCATGAGCAGATGCAGCCCATCATCGCCTTGCAGGAGCGGATGCGGGCCGAAATCGGCCGGGCCAAGCGTCCCAGCCCGGAAATTACCCCGGATACTGCCTTGATTCAGCAAGTGATGGAAGCGGCGCAGGACCGCATTCTGCCCGCGGTCAGCATTAAAGAAAAACAAGCCCGGCGCAAGGCCTTGGAAAACCTCTTGGAAGAGATCTTGGTCAATCTGGGGCCGGAATATGAAGGCCGGGAACGCGAGATCGCCGGAATTTTTCATGACCTGGAAAAAACCGTTGTCCGAGATCTAGTGCTGTGTCAAAAGAGCCGGGTAGATGGGCGGAAATACAACGAGATTCGCCCCATCTGCTGTGAAGTCGGTCTGCTCAGCCGGACCCACGGCTCGGCGCTGTTCAGTCGGGGTGAGACCCAGGCGCTGGCGGTTACCACCCTGGGTACGGTCTCGGACGAGCAACGCATTGAAACCCTGACCGGTAACACCTTCAAGGCCTTTATGCTGCATTATAATTTCCCGCCTTATTGCGTGGGAGAAACTCGCATGTTGCGAGGCCCAGGACGCCGGGAAATCGGCCATGGGGCCTTGGCCGAACGGGCCATCAGCCAGGTACTACCCTCAGCCGAGGATTTTCCTTATACTATCCGCGTGGTTTCCGAGATCTTATCCTCCAATGGCTCCTCGTCGATGGCTACGGTCTGCGGGGCCTCTATGTCCCTGATGGATGCCGGAGTGCCCATTAAAGCGCCGGTGGCCGGAGTGGCCATGGGTCTGATTAAGGAAAACGACCACGTAGCCATACTTTCTGATATCTTGGGGGATGAGGATCACCTGGGGGATATGGATTTCAAGGTCGCCGGTACCGAACAGGGGATCACCGCCTTACAGATGGACATCAAAATTGCCGGTCTGACCAGAGAAATCATGGCTCAGGCCCTGCATCAGGCCCGGGAGGCGCGGCTGCACATTCTGAGCCGGATGAACCAAACCATTGCCCGGCCCCAGTCCACCCTGAAAGAGCATGCTCCCAAGATCGTGATCATGACTATCAATCCGGAAAAGATCAGAGATGTCATCGGTCCGGGCGGCAAGACCGTAAAGAACATCGTGGCGGTTACCGGCGCTAAAGTTGATATTGAGGACGATGGCCGGATACACATTGCCTCGCCGGATAGCGCCGCGGCCGATCAGGCCATTCGCATGATCCGGGAAATTATACAAGAAGCCGAGATCGGCCAGCTCTACCATGGCAAGGTCAAAAAGATCGTTGACTTCGGGGCCTTCGTGGAAATTCTGCCCGGCACCGACGGCTTGGTGCACATTTCGGAATTGGACCGCCATCGCGTCAAAAAGGTTACCGACGTCTTAAAAGAAGGTGATGAAGTCCTGGTCAAGGTGCTGGAAATCGATCGCCAGGGAAAGATCCGTCTGTCCCGAAAAGCCGCCTTGGGGGAAAACCCGGAGAAAGTTAACCACTAAAGGTAAGCCGGCGGTGTATCAAAAAACCATATTACCCAGTGGTATCAAGGTAATTTCCGAAGAGATTCCTCATTCTCATTCGGTATCCGTAGGTTTCTGGGTCAGAACCGGCTCCCGCGATGAGAGTGCCGAGGAAAACGGCAGCGCCCATTTCCTGGAACACCTGGCCTTTAAAGGTACTCAGCGCCGCGGGCCTGGTGACCTGGCCCGGGAGATCGATCAGTTGGGCGGCTCGGCCAATGCCTTCACCAGCAAGGAAAATACCTGTTTTCATGGCCGGGTGCTGGCCGACCAACTACCCCGGCTGATCGATCTGTTAAGCGATATCCTGTTGAATCCCGTGTACCAGCCCGAGGAGTTGGAAAGGGAACGCCAGGTGATCTTGCAAGAGATTCTCACCCAGGAGGATTCCCCGGAAGACTATATCCATGAGCTGTTCAGCCTCCGGCATGTCTGTCTGGGTACGCCAGCCCCCTGGGCTGCCGACCCGGACCATTATGTGGCCATTGTGCTTAACCTGATCCTGGGAGGGAACATGAGTTCCCGACTGTTCCAGGAGGTCAGGGAAAAGCGCGCTTTGTGTTATGCGATCTATTCCTTTTTCAGTTCATACAGCGATACCGGCTTATTGGCGGTTAATGCCGCGGTCGGCCCAGAAAATCTTAAAACCTTGTTGGAGATTATCAGGATCGAGTTAAACCGCCTGGCCGAACAGGAGATCTCGGACCAGGAACTGCAGGCCGCCCAGGAATATCTCCGCCGGTCTCTATATCTAAGTGCCGAAGATAATGATAATCGCATGATCCGGCTGGCCAGAAACGAGATCAATTTCGGCTGTTACATCCCTTATGAGGAAATCATTGCCCATCTCCAGGCCGTCACTGCCCCTCAGATTAACCGACTGGCCCAGAAATTGTTCGACCCGTCGAATTGGACGCGGGTATTCTTGGGCCCGATGACCGAGAACGATATTCCCCAGGAGCTGCAATGAGATACGCCTTCATACTCAGTTTGGCCTTGCATATAATGTTGGGAAACGGGTTGGCAGTAAGAGACCGGCGGAGAAGCCCGTGATTGGCGCCCGGAAATATGTGCTATTGGGAATCATGGTCATCCTGGCCTGCTGCTCTATACTGTGCGGCTGTGAATCTAAGACCGAATCGGTAAGTCAGCAGATCAAAAAGCAGCCACCTAACAACATTGCCGAGTTGGTGCGCCTGGTGACCCCGGCGGTGGTCAATATTCAGGCCTTCCAAGGACCGGCGACTTCAAAGCAAACTTCCCCGTGGTTCAAGTTTTTCGGGTTTCCGCGAGGCCTTGAGGATTTTGGCAGTTCTACCTCCACCGCCTCGCACAACCAGGGATCAGGTTTTCTGATAGATCCCCAAGGCCATGTGGTTACTAATCACCATTTGGTGCGTCAGGCCCAGAAATTGGTGGTTACCAGTTGGCAGGGTCAAAAAGTCACGGCCCAGCTCATCGGCGATGATCCCCAGACCGATCTATCTCTGCTGAAACTGGACGATCCGCTGACCCAGGTAGCTTATCTAGATTGGGGAGACTCGGAGCAAGTGCAGGTTGGCGATCGGGTGTTGGCCCTGGGCAATCCTTTCGGACTGGAAAACACCGTTACCTTAGGAATTATCAGTGGCAAAGGTCGCGTCATTGGCGCGGGCTCTTATGACAATTTTCTGCAAACCGATGCCGCCATTAATCCGGGCAATTCCGGAGGACCGCTGGTCACTCTGCAAGGCGCGGTGGTAGGCATCAGTACGGCCATCCTGGCTCGGGGTCAGGGGATCGGCTTTGCCATTCCCAGCAGTACGGCCCGCCCCATTCTGGACCAGTTAGCCACTCAGGGGCGGGTGATACGGGGCTTTCTGGGGGTAATCGTGCAAAAAGTCACCCCCGAGTTGGCCGCCTCGTTTGGTTTAAAAAATCCGGCCGGGGCCTTGGTCGGAGATGTCATCCCGCAAACCGCGGCGGCCCGAGCCGGGGTCCGGCGTGGGGATATCATCATGGAATTTGATGGCCATGCTATCCCGGAGATGGCGGAATTACCACGCCGGACGGCTCTAACCCCGGTCGGCAAACGGGTAACTGTGAAGATTTTCCGGGGTGGTCAAATCCTTAACCTGAGCCTACGGGTCGGAGAGCTGCCCCCCGCAGTACAGGAGTGTACCCGGCCCGAGGACTAACGGCTGGGGTTACAAATCAACGATCATTTCCGCTTCATTGCCGCATTTGCTGCAAACTACGGTCCGCTTGACCTTTTGTGCCTGGGGTTTACCGGCGCTCGGCGCTTCCGGGGGCACGACTTCCTCGCATTTGATGGTCATTTCGCCTTCACTCCCGCAATTTTCGCACATACAGACCATGGTTTTTTTGGGTTCCATATGGCCTCCATTGTTTTGGTTAGGATTAGTAGTAATTAAACTGGTCTAGTATATTTGACCATGATGGTGGTTTATCAGAAGAGTCCTGTTGAGATCACCATTCGGGTGATTAATCCTCTTCGATCTCGGTAATATCCTTGTCGGTGAACAGATACGTTTGCAATTCCTTGGCAAAGCGCTCGTCATGACGCCTTATCCATTCCAGGACCATGGCCGCATGTTCCTTTTCCTCATCGCGATTGTGAGCCAGAATTTTCCGCAGGGCCTCATCCTCGGTAGCATCTACCCGTTCCTGGTACCACTCTACCGCCTCCAGTTCTTCGATCAGCGACAAAATTGCTCGTCGCAGGTCTCTGGTCTTGGGGGTCAGCTTATCAAAAGGTTCACCATGTGCATCGTAGCCCATTGTACTACCTCCAATTTTGGTGTATCAATCAATTATTAGACATGAATCTCTCCACAATACCGTGGATGTTTTTGGGTCGGAGTTGTTCTAAGGATAAACATTGATTATAGAAAGTCAACCGCACTAAATGTGCCGCCTCGGCTTATTGGTTTTCTCTTTTTTAAAGATTTCTGGCCATAAGAATGTTATATTTAACAATTGAAGTGGCTTGTCTGACTGGATTTGACCGATTAGGAGATATAACCGGCTATAAGGGAGAGAAAGATATGGATTTATATGAGGCCATTAAGAACCGCCGGAGCCATCGGGTTTATAAACCAGATGCCATCCCTCGGGAGGTCTTGGCCCGGGTGATTGAGGCCGGTTTATGGGCCCCTTCCGGAACCAATCTGCAGCCCTGGGAAATAACGGTCCTGACCGGCCCGCTCCGGGATCAGTTTGTGTCCTTGTGCGCCAAGTCGATTGATCATCTGATGCCGGTGCTCAAGAAGCTGTTTAGCGAAAAACAGCAAAAATTCACCGCCCAGTTCTTTAAAAATTTGGGAGGCGCGCCGGTTGTGATCGCGGTGACGGTATGGCGCGAGAAAGACGACTTTAGTCGTCTGGCCATTATCCAGAGTGGCGCGGCGTTGATGCAAAATATGTTGTTGGCCGCCGAGGCCGAAGGTCTGGGGACTTGCTGGATGACCGGCGTATTATATGTCGAAAACGAGTTGCTGTCTTTTCTGGGCAAAGAAGACCGGCAACTTTTGGCGATTACCCCTATCGGCTATCCGGCCAAAACCCCGCCGGTGGTCCCTCGCAAAGACCGGGAAGTGCGCTGGCTGGGGTTTTAAATAGTGCACATCTGGAAACCATGGTTTTCCTACCCCTTGATGGTGGGGTAAGGGTAGGGGTGAAAAATATCATATCATCTCAATATGTTGAAATTTATGCCCCAAACTTCTCCCACCAGGGCCGGGGGAGTTTCCGGTTGAATAATAAATAATTAGGAAGGTAAGGAAGGTTTTGGTGACTGATCAGGCCAAGTTGCCGCTGGTCGAACAGGTACGGGCGGCAGGCTGAGCTTCTAAGGTTCCTCCCGGGGAATTGGAGGAAATCTTAAAAAGCTTGCCGCGGCAGGCGCATCCCGACCTGTTAGTGGGTCTGGAAGGGGCCGATGACGCCGGTGTCCTCCGGTTGACGCCGGAGCTCGCCCTGATTCAGACGGTGGATTTTTTTACGCCGATTGTCAATGATCCCTATACTTTCGGTCAGATTGCGGCGGCCAATGCCTTAAGTGATATCTATGCCATGGGCGGGCGACCGATCACTGCCCTGAATATTGTCTGCTATCCCCGGCAAACCATGCCGCCTGAGGACTTCCAGGCCATCCTGGCCGGGGGGCTGGACAAAATCCATGAGGCCGGGGCGCTCTTGCTGGGCGGTCACAGCGTCGAAGACCAGGAACTGAAATATGGCCTGGCCGCCACCGGCATCGTCCATCCGGACCGGTTGCTGACCAACGCCGGGGCAAGGGTCGGTGATCAATTGTTGCTGACCAAACCGTTAGGTACCGGGATCATTTCTACGGCCCTGAAAGGCCGGTTGGCTTCCCCGGAGGCCGAAGCCGCTATGATTCAGACTATGGTGGCCCTGAACCAGCGGGCCGCAGAATGTCTGGAAGGCTTGACCGTGCACGCCCTGACCGATATCACCGGCTTCGGCCTGCTCGGCCATGCCCTGGAGATGGCGGCGGCCAGCCAGGTGGAACTGACGTTTTATGCCGCCCAGGTGCCGATTCTGGACACGGCCCGAGAGTATGCCGCTATGGGACTGGTACCGGCGGGCAGTCATGCCAATCGCTGTTTCTGTGAACCCTGCCTTTTTGTTGCCCCAGGGGTCGACCCCATGTTGGTTGATATCTGCAGCGATGCCCAGACCAATGGCGGGTTATTGATTGCCGTGGCCCCCGAGCATGCTTATAATTTGTTGAAGCGCCTTCAGAACCAGGGGATAACGGCCGCGGCCCGAATCGGCGAAGTAACCGCGTCCGGGTGTGGACGATTACGGCTTGAAGCTTGAACCAAAGAATAATACCCAAGTTTCAGATAATAATCATAATAACATTAAAGATCTAGTTTCCCGTCGGGCCGCGGTTTTGCCGTACCGATAGGACTCAGTAAACATTTAAGGAGTACACAGCTCAGATGACGGTGGCGGAGCAGATGGCCCTGATCCGGCGGGGCACTCAAGAGATCTTGCGGGAAGAGGAGCTGGAGAGCAAACTGGCCCGCTCAATGGCCACAGGGCAACCTTTGCGGGTCAAGGCCGGATTTGATCCGACCGCCCCGGATCTGCACCTGGGGCATACCGTGTTGATTCAAAAACTCAAGCATTTCCAACAATTAGGTCATCAGGTGATCTTCCTCGTCGGAGACTTTACCGGCATGATCGGCGATCCTTCCGGCAAGAACGAGACCCGGCCGCCGCTCACCGCGGCCGAGGTTAAGGAAAATGCCTTGACCTACGAGCGCCAGATTTTTAAGATTTTGGACCCGCAAAAAACCACCATCGACTTTAACAGCCGCTGGATGCAGCAGATGAGCGCCCAGGAGCTGATTGCCTTGGCGGGAAAACACACGGTGGCCCGGATGCTGGAGCGGGATGACTTTCACCAACGTTTTGTCAACCACACCCCGATCGGGATTCATGAATTTCTTTACCCGCTGATCCAGGGCTATGATTCGGTGGCCCTCAAGGCCGATATCGAATTGGGCGGCACCGATCAGAAGTTTAATCTATTGGTAGGCCGGGAGTTACAGCGCGAATATGGCCAGGAACCGCAAGTAATCATTACTCTACCCTTGCTCGAGGGCCTCGACGGGGTCAACAAGATGAGCAAGTCACTTAACAATTATGTGGGCATTGACGAAGCCCCGGAAGAGATGTTCGGCAAATTGATGTCGATCTCTGACCCCCTGATGTTGCGCTACTATGAATTGCTGAGCGACCGGTCCCAGGCCGAATTGGACCACCTGCGGCATTCTCTGGAAAATGGCAGCCGGCACCCCCGCCAGGCCAAAGAAGCGCTGGCCCAGGAGATCGTCGCCCGCTATCATGGCCCGGCCGCGGCCGAGCACGCGGCCCGAGAATTTGCCGCGGTATTTCGGGAGAAAAAGGCCCCCGAACAGATTGACGACGTTACCATGACGGTTTCCGACTCGGCGCTCTGGCTGCCCAAGTTGCTCCAGCAGGCCGGATTGGCCAGCAGTACCTCGGAAGGCCGGCGCTTGGTGCGTCAGGGGGGCGTTCAGGTCAACGGCGAAAAGGTCACCGATGACAATTTGGAATTAGCCGCCGGGCAGACTTATTTGCTTCAGGTCGGCAAGCGGCGGTTCAAGCGGGTTACTCTAGAGGCCGCTTGAATAAGCCGCTTTCGGTTTATAATGCAGGAAACCAACAATTAAGAGGAAATTATGATTAAATACAAATTCTTATGTGCGACAGCATGTTTGTTGGGAGGGCTGCTGTGGTTCTCCCCGATGAGTGTGGATCTGGCCCAGGCCCGGTTGGGGGGGGGACGTTCTATGGGCTTTAGGGGCTCCCGGAGTTATTCGCCACCGCGTTCTACCTTTAAGTCTCCTTCGACTACCAGACCCCGACCCCAAAAATCTCCTTACAAAGCCCAGCGACCACAATCCCAGCCCGGGGCGACCGCTCCCGGTTCTCAACCTACCGCCGGTAGTTTCGGTCGCGGGTTAGCCGGAGGGCTGGCCGGTGGCCTGTTGGGCGGCATGTTGGGCTCCATGCTGTTCGGCGGTCATGGTCATGCCGCCGGGGCCGCGGCCGGAGGTGGCTCATCTTTTGGGCTTTTAGACCTGGTGCTCATTGGCGGTCTGCTCTACCTGGGGTATCGCTTATTCTTCCGGCGCCGGCAGAACAACTTGCAATATTCAGCCCCGGTTGATCGAGGCTCTGGGGCCGGTGCTAGTGCATGGAGAGAATCGGATTTTCAGGCCCTGCAAATGGGGACGGAAAGCGCCCCTGATGTCCAAACGACTCCGGGGCTGGAAGTCCAACTTGATGCCCCTCGCGTCAAAGAGATGGCCCAGGATGTCTTTTTTAAATTGCAGGGGGCGTGGATGCGCCATGATGCTTCCCTGCTGCGACCCTTGATGACCGAGGAATTGTTTACGGTGCTCAGCCATGACCTGGAGCAGATGAAGGCCCGAGGTCAGATCAATCGCCTGGAGAACATCGCTATCCGCCAGGTGGAGATCTCCGAGGCCTGGCAGGAAGACGGGAAAGATTATGTCACTGTGGGCTTTTTAGCCAATCTCCTGGACTATGTGGTGGATGCCCAAACCTCTCGGGTTATTGCCGGGAGTGACTCGGAACCGGTAAAATTTGAAGAATACTGGACTTTTGTCCGGCCCAGTGGCGGTGACCAACCCTGGAAATTGACTGCCATCCAGCAGGCCTAAACCTGCCCGACCATCTTACTGGAAGTTATTGACGGGAGCGTCGAGAAATAGGGGTGGGGAGCCGTCCACCCCTATTATTTTTTCCTAGTCAAAGTGGCGGTTGTGCCTTGAAAGGGCCGAAGATTTTGGCAAGACTAAAGCACTTGGAAAAAATGGTTACTCAAAAAGCACGCGAGGAGCAGAAAATAGAGATTCCGGTCCGTGATTGCCTGGCGGTGGAGCGAACGGTGCTGGCCAACGAGAGGACTTTTCTGGCCTTCCTGCGGACGGCGCTGACGCTGTTCGCCGCCGGGGTGACCTTCATCCAGTTTTTCGATTCTGTCTGGCTAACATGGTTGGGCTGGCTATTTATCCCGGCTAGCATAATTCTGGTGATCATGGGAAGTTTGAGTTATAAAAAGATGCGGGGGGCAATTACCGAAATAGAAAATTATTGTCCTCTAAGTGATAAAAAAAAATAGAAATTGAGTTACCCTCATGCCCTTGCGTCTGATTGAAATGGTGTTGCCTGCCGAGCACTTACAAGAGACGGAAGAGTTACTGGGCGAGGACAGTGTAATCGATGTCCGGCATGATACCATTTCGGGTAATCAGGTTTAGGTGAAAATTTTGGCCCAGGTCGAAGATACTGAGGCCTTAATTGACCGATTAGAAAAGTATTGTGCCATGTTAGATGGTTTGCGCATCGTCCTGCTCCCGCTAGCCGCTTCCATCCCGCGCTTAGAAACCCCAGAAGAGAAAACTGCCAAGGAGAAAACTTTTGCCCAAATTAAAAGCCGGGCGGGGCGGGTCAGCCGGGAAGAATTGTATGCTCAGATCAGCGACAGTGTAAAGCTAGCCAACGTTTATTTAAATTTACCAATTCGTTAAACCATGCCAACCAGTCCGGGAGCTGGGGCCGAAAGCTTCTGTTTTTCACGATCTTATCGGTGTGATCGTCTGATATAATCTGGGGGAACACAAAAATTTCAGAGGCAGTCCTCAATCAATTAACTTTTTTTTGGGGCTAAAATACGTTCAATGGCGTAATATTAAGGAAGATGAAACTCAGCTAAAACAAAATGAGAGGTGTTGCCATGAAAGTCAGATCTATTGTCATCGCGGTGTTGATCCTGTTGGCCCTGGTCATCCTGTTTCAAAACCCCCAGGTGGTCACGCTGCACCTGCTGCTCTGGGAAATAAGCATATCCCAGATAATCTTTACGGTGGCGACCCTGATCATTGGTTTTGTGCTTGGCTTTATCGTCACCCGCATTCTTACCAAACCCCATATTGAAACAACGACTGAAAAAATGACCTCGGTCGACAATTCACCATAACGCTAATTGTGCTAAGCTTTTCAGCTTCCTGGTTATTGCCCAGAGTTGGGGGAGGGGATAACTATGTCCTAACACTTCTGGGGATAAGCGTGGTAATCTCATACCGATTAGCTTTCAAATGAGTAATTTTATCCTTTATTCCCTCTCCCCCGCTGGCGGGGGAGAGGGCGAGGCTGAGAGGGCATTTTAGCTCTTTGATCGCAACTTGGTATCAATCAATGACAGAAAGAGTAAATGCACCCTGGATGACTATTTTATCCGCAAAGACGGCATGACTCACGATGTGGTGTTGATGATGCGCCCGGTGGTGCGTAAAGAGCACATGGAGTTTTAACGGAGTCGGCCCCAGAACAGATGCGCCTTAAAACCGGCCTAGAAGTATTGTTAGCCCAGCCCCCGGCCTGGCTGGGTCGCAGCCGGTTGGGGTTGTTAAGCAACCAGGCCAGCGTCGGACCCGGCTATCAATCGGCCATTGACCTGATCGCGCAACGTTTTCCTGATCAACTCACCGCCCTGTTCGGCCCGCAACACGGCTTGGCGGGCGAGAAACAGGATAACATGGTGGCCTCGGCGGATTTTATCGAGTTGCGCTGGGGGCTGCCGGTGTTCAGCCTCTACGGGGAGCGTCTGGCCCCCACCCCGGAAATGCTGGACTTGATTGATGTTTTGCTGGTTGATCTCCCCGATGTCGGGACCCGGGTCTATACCTTTGCCGCTACTATGGCTTACGCCATGGCCCAGGCGGCCCGGCAGCATAAAAAAGTGGTTATTCTCGACCGTCCCAACCCGATCGGCGGCCGTCAGGTCGAAGGCAATTACCTGAAACCGGAAATGGCGTCGATCGTCGGGCCCTATCCGCTACCCATGCGCCATGGCCTGACCCTGGGGGAACTGGCCCGGTACTATAATGATACCCAAGGGCTGGGCTGTGACCTGACCGTCATTCCGGCCCAGGGCTGGTCCCGGTCTCAGTATTTTGATCACACCGGGCTGCCCTGGGTGCTGCCTTCGCCCAATCTCCCCACTCTGGATACGGCGCTAGTCTATCCTGGCCAGGTGCTGCTGGAGGGCACCAACCTTTCGGAAGGCCGCGGCACTACCCGTCCTTTCGAACTATTTGG
>MUKC01000141.1 GCA_002049795.1 Desulfobacca sp. 4484_104
TATGAGCCAGGTGACGGCATCTATAAGGACTATTTCGTTGCCCAGGAAGCTCCTCCTACCGATGAAATCCTACCCGCGGGCAAGAAGTTTACCCTGGTTTCGGAAAATTCGAAATCTTTTGCCATCGCCGCGCCGATTCTTTATCGTAACCTTCAAGTTGGTGAAATAACCGGTTTTGACCTCAAAGCTGATGGCCTTAAGGTTCAGGGTGAAATTTTAATTTATGAGAAATATGCTCACCTGGTAAAAACCAACTCGGTTTTCTGGAAAAGTGGTGGTTTAAAGATCAATGCCGGACTTGATGGGGTCAAGATTGAAAGCGGCACCATCGCTACATTATTGGCTGGCGGCATTACTTTTACCAATCCCGACACCAGGAGCAATGAAAAAGCCCAGACTTTGGAAGCTCACAGTTTCACGGTTTATGAGAGCTATCAGGACGCCATAGAGAAGGTTCCGGCGTTGCAGGCCCGGGGTTTAAGTATCCAGATCAAGACGGACGACGCCAAAGATTTTTCTGTCGGTTCACCGATACTCTATAAACACATCGAGGTCGGTGAAGTAACCGGACTGGCTTTGGAAAAGGGCGGCGATAATGTCTTGATTGATGTTTTTATTGCTAAAAAGTATGCTCACCTGTTAAAAAAATCGAGTCTCTTTTATAATGTCAGCGGGATTACAGTTGAAGGAGGACTTTCCGGGATAGAGCTCAAGACCGGTTCCTTAAAAAGTATTATTACCGGTGGCATCGCTTTTTTTACTCCGGATCCCGGAGAACCAGCTGCAGCCGGCCGGCAGTACATTCTCTACACCAGCCGCAAGGCGGCTCAAGAGATTGATAAAAAGCTGGTTACCATCAGGTTTGCAGATTCACATGGACTTAAGGAAGGGGTCGAAATTCGCTATCAAGGGATTGCCATCGGTGTCGTCCGGAAGGTCGATTTTACCGCCGCCATGGATGCGGTAGTCTGCCAGACCATGGTCAATAATCGGGCCGCAAAACTTTTTACGACCGACACCAAAATCTGGCTTGTCCGCCCGGAAGTCAGCCTGGCCGGCATCAACAATCTCGACACGATAATTTCCGGCTCCTACATCACCCTGCGTCCCGGCAGTGGTAGCCCGGTTGCTGAAATTATGGCCCTGACTAAGCCCCCGGTGCTGGAGTCGGTAGCAACTGGTTTGAATATTGTTCTAGAAGCTGACCTTCTTGGTTCGTTAAAAAAGAACTCACCGCTCTACTATCGTCAAATCAAGATCGGCAAGGTAACCGGGGCCAAACTTTCGCCAACGGCTCAGAAGGTTTTAATCCTTGTCAATATTGCACCGCCCTACGATCGCCTGGTGTACAGTAACAGTAAATTCTGGAACAGCAGTGGTATCAGGGTCAAGGCCGGACTTTTTTCCGGCGTCAAGATCAATACCGAATCGGTTGAAGCTCTGGTTGCCGGCGGCGTCAGCATGGCGACACCTGAAAACGAAGCGATGGGAAAAAGGGCCATGACAGGTCAGCATTTCACTTTGCATAAAGAAGCAAAAGAGTGCTGGCATACCTGGCAACCGGCGATAGTGTTGGATTGAGGCTGGAAAACGTCCGAGATGTAAATCCCAATCCATGGCTGTTTTCGTAACGGTTTTCCCCGGTTTTCAGAGCCAATATCAGTTAAGGAGATAATCTAAAAAAAATTTCTAAAGTATTAATCTGTTGTCTGTTTGCAATCATCATAGTAGGTTTGATGCAACTTCCTACCTTTGCCGGATCAACTCAAGAGATCAACCAAAAAGTTCCGGTTGGGAAAGAGGTGTCCAGAGATCAACCAGACCGGAACCGTGGCTCTGGGCTGTAAATTCAACTAAACCGGGAAGATCGATGTCCGAGGGAAAATGGGCATCAAACCCCTGCAGCCCTATATTAATAATTTTTTGACTTCCTGGATGCAAGGCACTATGGATACGGAAAACGGGAATAAGGTTCCACGGCTGAAACGCCGGCAGAAAATTGTCATTATTTTTCTCTGCGCCCTGCTGTTCTACACTCTGGCGGGATTCTACCTGGTCCCGTGGATCCTGCAGACCCAGGCGGAAAAACGCCTAAGCCTGCTGCTTGAGCGGCAAACCACCGTTGACCGGGTCAGGTTCAATCCTTTCACCCTGGTTCTGCAGCTTGACGGTTTTGTGATCAGGAGCCGCAACGGCAGCCAATCCCCTCTGGCTAAAATTGACCACCTGATCACCGACTTCAGTTCCCTTTCCCTGTTCAAACGCGCCCTGGTGTTGGAAAGGCTGACAGTTGCGGGACCCTATGTCAAGATTGTCAGGAAGGAGGATTTAAGCTACAATTTTTCCGACCTTCTGCCTGATTCACGAATGGAAGCTGACAAAGCAGACGATGCCAAAGGCTTGCTTTTTTCCTTAAATAACATTGAAATCAGTGGCGGCATCATTGAGTTTTCCGACCAACCACATAAAGCCTTCCACTGGATAAACGGCATTACCATTTCTTTGCCCAGCATATCGAACCTGCCCAAGCTTATTGATTCCAAAGTACAGCCATCCTTTGCCGCAGTGGTTAACGGGGCGCCGCTGGAGTTCAAGGGGCAGACAAAACCATTTGCCAGTTCCCTTGACACCGAGTTAAACATCAATTTTGCCGACCTGGATCTTTCCTACTACCTTTCTTATCTCCCCGGGCAGCGCAATTTTACCGTAACTTCCGGCCGTCTTTCAACCAGGCTGGTGCTTTCTTTCCTGCAGCCGGCAGACGGCCAGGCCCGTCTGCAGCTGTCCGGCACCACAACTCTTGCCAATGTCATCATTGAAAGCAACCGGCAGGGTGAAAGACATCGCTTTGCCAAACTGCCAAAACTGACAGCTACATTCGGACCCGGAAACCTGCTGGCCGGAGAACTTTTTCTTGACGATATAACCTTGGAAAAGCCGGATATCAGCCTCAAGTTCCGGCCCGACGGTGTCTTTTACCTGCCAATTGTCGCTACTGCCGTCGAAAAGGAGATTGAAAAGCGCAGCCGCCAGGAAACTGAAGCGAAGGATGAAACCGTCAAGAAAAAGTTTGCCTGCCGCATCAGCCATCTGAAAATCAATCATGGCATCCTTAATTTCCACGATGAACGGGTTGAGCCGGTTTTTGCCGCCCGCTACGAACCCTTGGACCTGGAAATCAGCAATTTCAGCAATGAACCGGAAAAACAGACTGAATACAATTTGAAGATAACCAGCGACGCTGCCGAAGAACTGCAGGTTGACGGCAGTTTTATTCTCGAACCGGTCACTGTTAAGGCCCACCTTGATCTCAGCAAAGTGCCAATAAACCGCTACCGGCCCTATTACCACACATTTTTCCATGGTGATTTCAGCAGTGGCTACGTGGCCACGGGCGGCACATTGAATTTTATCCAGAAAGCTGGAGAAAAAGCTGAAACAAGCCTAGACGACTTTGCCCTGGAACTGACTGAACTTGAAGTCAACGACCCCGGCGGAGCCCGGATCCTGAACCTGCCGGAGCTGAAAGTCGCCGCTAAACGAATTGACCTTGGCAAACGTGATGTCATCATCTCATCCTGCCGGGCTCGGGATGGCTTGGTCAACATCCGACGCCAAGCCGATGGCAGCTTCAACCTGATGGATTTCAAGCCGGATGACAAGGGTGACCAGGGAATTGACAAAAAAACTGAACCGAAGGCCGATGGCAGCCAGGCTGCAGACTGGCATGTCCTCCTGCAGCAGGGCAGCCTGGAAAATTTTCAGGTCGAGCTGCAGGACCAGGCCCTGGAAACCCCGGCCACCCTGGTGGCTAATCGTATCAACCTGGAAGTGGAGCATCTAGGCTCCCGGCCGACAGAAAAAGGCCGCGTAAAAATTGATCTCGGCCTGGTTCAGTCGGGACAGCTGTTAGTTTCCGGCACCGTGGCCCTGACACCGCCGGAAGTAGAACTGGATATCAACCTCAAAAAACTGCCTTTGAAAGCTTTTCAGCCGTACCTGGCTGAAAATATTAACATGGTCCTGGTTAACGGACAACTGCAGACCACCGGCCGGTTGCGTTTTAAACAGGAACAGTCCAAGGAGCCACAGTTTTCTTTTAGTGGTAATGCCAGGATCAGGAGCTGGCAGGACGTGTCGCTGCACAAAATCGCCTTCACTTCTCAGCCCCTGTCTTTTTCTCTCGATGAATTAACCGCAGCCGGGCTGAAATTACAAGTTATTCTCCTGCCGGATGGAAGATCCAATCTGCAGGTCATGATGGGGGGGGAACCAGCCCAAGAACAGGATCCGGACAAAAATCCGGAACCGGCTGATCAATCCCGCTCGGATCCCTTTGAAGTTGTTCTGAAGAAAGTAAATATCAACCAGGGAGAATTCAGCTTTACAGACCAGAGAATGTCGCCGACCTTTCATCTCAACCTGACTGATTTGCAAGGTGAGGTTAAGGGATTGACGTCCAGGGAGCCGGAGCCGGCCAGGGTTAGCCTGAAAGGCCGCCTCGACGGCCAATCGCCAGTTTTGGTCAAGGGTTCGGTTGCTCCCTTTGCCCAGGAACTATTCCTTGATTTGACCGTTTCCTCCCAGGGAATAGGCATGACCACGTTTACCCCCTATTCAGGGAAATTCATCGGACAAACCATCGGCAGGGGAAAGCTGTACCTGGATCTCAACTACAAGGTGGAAAAGGGGCAGCTGCAGGCGGAAAACCGTATTTTTCTAGACCAGTTTAACTTCGGTACCCAGATTGACAGCCCCGACGCCCTCCACCTGCCGGTCAAACTGGCCGTAGCTCTACTACGAGACCGCCGGGGTGAAATACATCTCAACATACCGGTTCGCGGTGACCTGAACGATCCTAAGTTCAGCCTTGGTGGCATCATCGTGAAAATTTTTGTCAACCTGATCGCCAAAGCGGTGACCTCACCTTTTGCCCTGCTGGGCTCCCTTGTCGGCGGCGGCAGCCAGGACTTAAACCAAGTCCTGTTTGAACCCGGCATGGCCGAACTTGCCGACCCGGCCAAGAGTATTCTGGATAAACTGGCCAAAATTCTTTACGAACGGCCCGGTTTGAAGCTTGAAATCGCCGGTAATGCCGACCCGGACAGCGACCGCCCGGCCCTGCATGAAGCTCATTTCCTGAGACTGCTCAAAGCCCAGAAATTCAAAGATGTCGTCCGCAAAAACAAGACTGTTGCTTCTGTTAACGACATCACCATAAAGGATTCCGAGTTCAAAACTTATCTATGGAAGGCGTACAAGGACGCTCCCATTCCCAAACAGAAGAACTTGATCGGACTGGTAAAAAAGATAGCGCCAGAAGAACAGGAGCGCCTTTTGAAGGATTCAATCAAGATTGAGAACGGAGAACTTTTGGCCCTGGCCCGGCGGCGAGCCAAAGCCGCCATGTCCTATCTGACTGAAAAAGGACCCGTTGAAAGCCGGCGTTTGTTTCTGGTGACACCGAAACTGGAGGTCGGTCAGGCATCAGCCGGCGCTGAAAGCCGACGGGTTGAAATGGAGATAAAATGAGCTACAACTTAACCTGTTAATGGACCTTATTGCATGACGCATCAACTTACGTCTTTGCTGAAAATGATGATCGTCCTTTTGAAATTGATACATTTGGTCTGGGCACAACCTTTCCGCATCAAACTAAAGGTGATTCCAAATACTTTTATGCATCGCTGATAGTTGCCCCATTCGGGGATGAACTGACGGCGGACTTTGCCAAGACCATGATTAAAACTGAAAAGTTGGGCCAAGGCAAACAGACTGACTTTATATCCAGCAGTTTTTCTGTAACTGATTATATTGGTCACTTCTTCGGGCCGTCAAGCCTTGAAATCAAGCCGCCTTCCGGCTCTGTGGGCATACCTTTACTTTAATCGCCAGTCCGGCCTGAATCAACCACTCAATCGGGCCTTGCAAGGCCATAAAACCTTTCTTCCCCGGGATAACATCCTTAAATTTATAACGATTTACAGAACCTTCAAGATTCCCAGCTAACTGCATTGGGATGTTTTCAAAAACAGCAACAATATGGAGTGCATTATTTGAGCCGGAGTGTTTGGCAAAATCCTTGTAATAACTGTCAACCAACCCTCTCTGCAGTATTCGTACTTTTCCCCTGGCTTCAACCGGAGTTGACCTAAGCTTAAGGTATTCATTGACCACTTGAGGTATGCCGCCAGTAATAAAATACTCCTTTAATAAAAGCCAAATCTTTTCATGCGCAATGGTCGGTATACTTTGCAAATTATTTGTCTTTAAGGTTTCAACCAACAACTTATTCTCAGCTGCCTTGAGAAACTCGGCAAAACTTAAAGGGTAAAGATGAAGAAACTCGACTTTACCAACCGGAAATGACTCATTCGCAAGTTTGACTCCGAGAAGTGAACCGGCCCCGGCAAGAACCAGCTCCGGCATCTCTTCAGAAAAATATTTAAAACTGGTCAATAATAAAGAATCGGAGGATCCTATGCCAAAGAAAATTTTGGCGATCTTCACTGGCCTAGCTCCGGCTCTGCTAATGTGGGCCGGCAGCGCTCTGACGCAGGCAGTAAGTTTTGGAGATTTATGGTTCCGGCAGTTGATTCCAGCTTGCCGATAACAACTTGCCGATTGAGCAGATCAATGGATGTTTCCCGGATGGTGAACGTGGGAATGTTAATCAGCTGTTGCTTGCCTTTATCTTTCCTGATTTCCAGGTTTTTCAGCTCAGCGCTTAAGTGTTCAAGCCGCATGGTTTTATCGGCTGCCTTGGGAATTAAGGTGAAATCACCAGCCCCGGAGAGTGATCCCTGTTCGACGGTGCCGCTGAAATAGTCCCGGTAATAAGGTACATAGGTGCTGAGTGTTATATCGTTAATGTCGAAATGGCCGCTGAGCCGCATTGGCTTGAAGGAAAAATCACCTTTGATCTCCACGGATTCTCCGGTCTCGCTTCTCAATGAACCGGTAAAGCCGCCCTGTTGCTCAGGCTTGGTGCTGAAATTAGTGACCGCCAGATTGATCGGGGTGACGTGGGTTTTAAATGGCGGTTTGGTGAGCTGGTCGAGGAAAGTCAGCTGTCCGTCATCCAATCTCAGTTGATCGATGGTAAGAGAAAAATTTGTCTGCTTCTGTTGGGACTGAGGAGACTCTTTTTTCTGCTCCTCCGGCAAGGTGAGCCCCGGTAGACGCAGGGAACCGTCGGCCTGGCGTTCAATCTCAACCTGGGGTTTCGTGATGGCCAGGGAAGCAATATGTACCTGCCCGGCCAGCAGATTTGCGGGGTTGAAGCTGATCTGCAGCTGTGGGATGGCCAGGAAACGACGGGATGTGTTGTCGCTGACCGCCAGGTTTTCTACCTTCAAACTGCCGGAAAGCTTCAAATAGGCGCTTTCTTTTGCCGGCTGAGCATAGGCCAGGGTCAGCCGGGTGTCCAGAGTACCATCCGTGACGGTGAAATTTCTTTTCCCTGGCAGGTAGGCAAGGTAGAATGGCAGGTTGAGCTGGTCAATGTTGACGTTGAATGATGTTTCCAGCGAATCGGCAAAAGGCTTTGTCGCTCCGGATAATTTCACCGGGGTTCCGTTGACCTTGGCGGAAAACGCTGGTTGTACTTTGGTCTCCAGGAGATAAGGCAGGTTGGAAATCAGCGGCAATCCCAGGTTGATTTCAGCAATTTGGTGGTTGGTATGCCGGGGGTTATCAATAAAATCAATTTTCCCGCCGGATTTTTACATATGGGTCGGTCAGTTGTATCTCTTTGCACACTACCGCCAGTTTGAACAGGGAGACCGCCTGGAGATTGACCAGCAGGTGCTTGCAGCTTATCCACGCTTCACTGCCTGCCCGATTTTTGATGGTGAAACCGTCTATGGCACAGGTCAAAAGGTAGGGGTTGATTTTGACCCTGGAGATAGTGGTCTGACG
>MUKC01000142.1 GCA_002049795.1 Desulfobacca sp. 4484_104
TGGTCAACACCGTTTCCAGCAGGTTCAGTGCCCGGCGGGCGTCCCCCTGGGCGTAGGCGGCCAGCAGTGACAGGGCTTCATCCGCCACCGAAACCTGAACGCCGCCACCCTCCCGGAGCAATGCCAGGCCGCGGTTCAGGAGAACCAGGATATGTTCTTCGGTCAGGGGCTTGAGCACCACCACCCGGCTGCGGGACAGCAGCGGGGTAATAACCGAAAAGGAAGGATTTTCCGTGGTCGCCCCCAGGAGAATGAGGACTCCCTCTTCCACCGGTCCGAGAAGGATATCCTGCTGGGCCCGGTTGAAACGGTGGATTTCATCAAGAAACAGTACCGTCTTCCGGGACATTTCCCTGTTTTCCCGGGCCTGCTTGCTGATTTTCTTGATGTCGCCAACCCCGGCGGTAACTGCGGAAAGCGGGTGAAAATCAGCCCCGACGTCCCGGGCCAGCACCATGGCCAGGGTCGTCTTGCCGCAGCCGGGACCGCCCCAGAAAATCATCGACGGCAGCTGCCCCGCTTCGTGAAAACGCCGGACCAGCCCCCCGGGACCGAGGATATGCTCCTGTCCGACCAGCTCGTCGAAAGACTGGGGGCGCAGGCGGTGGGCCAGCGGCGCCAACATTTCACTATCCTGTCCAAACATATTCGTCATCCGGCACTCATCCACATCACGGCGGTTTGCAGGAAAAGCCTTTTTACAGGGCCGTCGGCATTATTCCACAAAGAAAAGCAGATGGCAACCCGGAAAGCTTCACCAGGCGGCACGGTCAACATCCCCAACCGACTTTACCAAATACGGATTGATATGGAGCGGAAAACGCTTTATCTCTTCTGCGGGGAAAACCGCTGCAAGGGTTTTATTTTCTGATAGGAATTGACTCTTTAGCCTTACTATGTATAAAGCTATTGCGAAATATTCAGTTTATTGAGAAAGCTGATAAAAATATGCAGTAACACTAATCTGGGCGTAATAAACAGGCTGTGGAAATAGCAAATTTCGCCGTCGATGTGAGTTTTGACTTTCAAACAATTTATAGCATTCTGAAAAATCATCACCCATTACAACAAACTAATGCGGAGACAAAGCCCGCAACCCAAACGGGTCTTTTCGGCCCGCAAATAAGTGCTCTTATCAGAACATTTTCTTGTTTTTTCAAGCAAGAAAACAACCTGTAAAGCACTAAACTTTAAAAAAACAAAAGAGCAACTCCATGACGCCTGGAAACTTTCAGCAACTTGCAAATTTCATCTGGTCCGTTGCTGACCTGCTGCGAGGACCATACCGGCCACCCCAGTATGAAAGGGTGATGCTGCCGCTTACCGTGCTGCGCCGTTTCGATGCGGTTCTTGCACCGACCAAGGAAACCGTGCTCAAACGATATGCCGACCTTGCGGGAAAAGATCCCCAACTGGTGGACAAGATACTGAACAATCTGGCCCGGGATGAAGAGGGAAAACCACTCGGTTTCCATAACCATAGTCAACTTGATTTCCAGAAACTCAAAGGCGACCCGGACAATATCAGCCGCCATCTCGCCGATTATATCAACGGTTTTTCCGAAAAAATCCGCAAAATTTTTGAACGCTTCGAATTCGAGACAGAAATAGAAAAACTGGAGGAAGCCAACCGCTCCTGCAACCGGATACCGATGTGCTGACCCAGGCCGGAATCATCGTCACCATCTGCGATCCAGCCTGCGGAACCGGCGGCATGCTGGCCGAAAGCCAGAACTGGATCCGGGCCCATAATCCGGAAGCTACCGTTAAGGTGTTCGGTCAGGATTACAATCCGCGCTCTTATGCCGTAGCTGCTTCCGATCTTTTGATCAAAGGACACCGCGACAGCCGCGTCGAACTGGGCAACACACTCACTGACGACAAGTTTTCCGATTTACACTTTGACTATCTGCTTGCCAATCCCCCTTTTGGTGTCGATTGGAAAGGGGAAAAGAAAGAGATCAACCGCTGGCCCAATTTCCGCGGTTATAGCGGTAAGCTGCCGCGGGTCAACGACGGTGCGTTGCTGTTTTTGATTCACATGATCTCCAAGTTCCAGCCCTGGAAGCCCGGCAGTCGCGACAAACCCGGTTCGCGCCTGGCCATCGTTTTCAACGGCTCACCCCTGTTCACGGGCGGCGCCCCTGCCGGAACAGATGTTCTACAACACTGGTATCGGTACCTTTATCTGGGTGCTTTCCAACCACAAGCAGCAGCACCGCAAAGGGAAAATACAACTGATCGACGCCCGCGAGCGCTGGAAGCCGATGAAACGCAGCCTGGGCAACAAACGCCGCTATCTGGACCAGGGCGCCATCGATGAGATCACCCGTGAACACGGCACCCTGACAGCAAGCAAAACCTGCAAGATTTTTGACAATGCGGATTTCGGTTACCGCCGCATAACCGTTCATCGACCATTGCGTTTACGTTTCCAGATGACAACGGAAAAGAAGGAACGCTACCTTGACGCCTGTCCCGAACTGCTCGATGCAGTCCTGGCAGTGGAAGAAGAACTGGGCAATGAACCCTATTTCAACTGGAATCAGACCTGGATAGAAGTGCAGAATATTATCAGATCTCTTCCCGACAATCTGGAAGGCTGGGCCAAAGGCGCCAAAGGCATGGCCCAGAAAAAGCTTTTTCGCGAGGTCTTCACCGAGGTGGACCCGGAAGCGATGCCGATTATCGCCAAACATCATAAAAACCTGCAACTGGACATTGAGGAACTCTTCCCGGATCAGAGACTGCCGGAATTGCCACCCGGTGAACTGTGGGAACTGCTGGGTCTGCATCACAACGGCAAGACTCATCTTGAACATGAACACGACCCGAACCTCAAGGATTTCGAGAACATCCCCCTGAAGGAAAATATCGTCAGCTACTTCCTGCGCGAGGTACGGCCCTATGTGGCCGACGCCTGGATAGACCGCGCAACCCTGGACGAACAGGACGGTGGTATCGGCAAGGTGGGATATGAGATCAACTTCAACCGCGAGTTTTTCGAATACAAACCGCCGCGGCCACTCGAAGAGATCGATGCCGAACTGGCTCAAGTGGAAAAGCGAATCATGGAACTGTTGCGGGAAGTGACAGAGTGAATAGATGTCCACAACCAAATTGTCTTCCATGCAACGCAGGCTATAATAAGGCCCGGAGTCTGCTCGTATATTATATCCTGGCTATAGTATAAGGATCAGATAGTTGTATATTATAGGGAGCAACGCATATGACGACACAGCACCATCGGGCCGGAAAATATCTTCCGCAGACAACAGGTTATCAGGCCTTCATCCCGGAACCATTGCCTCCCAAACCTTCAATACAACTGGAATGTCTTCACGGGTTGCTTTCTCAGGCGGACCGGGCACTTGGCCGCCTGGATGGCTCTGTGCTGACGTTGCCAAATCCCGATTTATTTGTTTTCATGTATGTACGCAAAGAGGCCGTTCTTTCCAGCCAGATTGAGGGTACGCAAAGCTCATTACAGGACGTACTCGCCGCCGAAGCGAAAATATTTGACCGGGAACGGCCCAGGGATGTCCGGGAAGTACTCAACTACATCGAAGCCCTGCGCCACGGACTGGAACGGCTTGAAGATTTGCCGGTTTCGGTCCGGTTGATCCGGGAAATCCATCGGCAGCTTCTCCAGGGAGTTCGTGGCGGGGGATTGACGCCCGGCGAGCTGCGCACCAGCCAGAACTGGATCGGGCCGAGGGGCTGCACCCTCATTGAGGCAACCTATGTACCGCCGCCGCCCGAACTGGTACCAGAACTTTTGGGTAACTTGGAAAAATTCATCCACGGGCAGGACGATATTCCGGCCCTGGTAAAGATCGGCCTGTTGCACGCCCAGTTTGAAACCATACATCCATTTCTCGATGGCAACGGCAGAATTGGCCGGCTACTGATCACTTTTTTACTTTGTCACTGGGAAATCCTGCACAAACCAGTGCTGTATCTGTCCTATTACTTCAAGAAATATCGGCAGGAATACTACGATCTTCTCCAACAGATCAGGGAAAGCGGAGACTGGGAAAGTTGGCTGGCCTTTTTCTTCAAGGGCATAACTGAAGTCAGCAACCAAGCCGCTGAAACCTCCCGGCGCATTCTTGAAATGCGTGAACACCATCGGAGCCTGATTGCCGAAAAACTGGGATATTCCGCAGGCAACGGCCACCGGGTACTCGAAACCCTGTATGAACGCCCCATTGTCTCGGTCAAGGAGGTGGAATCCGTCACCAGAACCACCTTTGCCGCCGCCAATAAACTGGTCAAGCGCTTTGAAGAACTGGGGCTACTGGAAGAAATCACCGGCCAGGCCCGCAACCGCCGTTTCCGCTACGCGCCGTATATCAATCTTTTTGCCGATACCGAACAGCAAAGCCCGGAACCGCCGAAATGAGCAGGGAAAAAAGACAAAAAATATCTGACCAATTACGAAAATCCCAGACACCGTCTTGGAGTTTTGCCAGAGCCGACAATACCTACCGAAAATCGGCTGAGTGGAGCGAGGAGGTGGAGGGGTGAAAACAGCAGCTATCGCCACAGATGAAAGACGTCTCAAATACGCTGCAACAATAAACGATGAGTCGTTGATGGAAGGAACCGAGCCAGAATACGAGCTTCAGTATATCGATATCGGGAATGTTGATTTTAATGGAAATGTACATGATGTTATTACATACAAGTTTGAGGATGCGCCTAGCCGAGCACGAAGAATTGTACGACATGGAGATATCATTATTTCCACAGTCAGAACCTACTTGCAGGCTATTGCACCGATTGAAAATCCTCCGAAAAATCTGATAGTATCAACCGGATTTGCCGTAGTCCGCCCAAACCGAAGTCTTTTCGATGCCCGGTTCTGCAAGTACGCGCTACGTGAAAATCACTTTCTTTGGGAAGTCGAAAGCCGCTCAACTGGTGTTAGCTACCCGGCAATCAACGCCTTTGATTTAGCGGATATTCGCATCAGTCTTCCTGACCTCGCCACCCAACGCCTAATCGCTGATTATCTCGACCGGGAAACGGCCCACATCGATGCCCTGGTGACGGAAAAGGAAAAGATGTTGGCCCTGCTGGAGGAAAAACGCACCGCTCTCATCAGCCATGCCGTCACCCGCGGCCTCAACCCCGACGCCCCCATGAAACCTTCCGGCCTCGACTGGCTGGGGAATATTCCGGCTCATTGGAAGGTTGAGAGAGCGAAAAACATTTTCTCTGTTCGAGATCAGCGCTCCCAAACGGGCGATGAGGAGCTGTTAACGGTGTCACACATAACGGGAGTGACGCCTCGGTCAGAAAAGAATGTGTATATGTTCCAAGCCAATAATAAGGCGGGATACAAACGGTGTTATCCAGGTGATTTAGTTGTAAATACACTATGGGCTTGGATGGGGGCGATGGGTATTAGCCCTCTTGAAGGGATTGTCAGTCCTGATTATCATGTCTACACCTCTAAAGGTCTGTTGCTACCGGAATTTGCAGAACTTTTATGCCGTTCAAAGCCATTTGTGGCAGAAATTAATAGATGGTCGAAAGGCGTCTGGTCTTCTCGTCTCAGGCTCTATCCAGAGAATTTTTTTGACATGCGTCTTCCTGTACCTCCCCACGAGGACCAGAGAGAGATTGTCAAATTCATAGGAATAGAACAGCAAAAAAACAATGGGCTTATTAAGACTCTACACCAATCCATTGCTTTAGCCAAAGAACGCCGGGCCGCTCTGATTACCACTGCAGTCACCGGGCAGATTCCCTTTGAGGAGATGCGTCAGTGAAACAAACCTCCGAAGCCGCTTTCGAAACCGCCATAGAAGCTTCTCTGCTGGCCGGCGGATATGAGTTGGTTCACTCGTCTGCTTTTGACCGCAAGCGGGCCATATTTCCCGATGTGGCGCTGGATTTCATCCGCACAACCCAGCCAAAAATCTGGGGAAAGCTGGAAACCCTGCATGGCGAGGAGACCGGGGAGCGAGTGCTTGCCGCCCTGTGCAAGTGGCTGGACACCTATGGAACACTGCCCACCCTGCGCC
>MUKC01000143.1 GCA_002049795.1 Desulfobacca sp. 4484_104
GCAAAACCTGCGGGTTTAGATTCTATAATCGAAATAGAACAGCCCGTTGGAAATAGATCGCCTTATGCACGTAAAAATATTACGACTGAGCTAATGGAAATAACGCCCGATATCGCTCAGGATATGCTGCGATATAACGGTGCTGGCAACCGACCTATACGTACCAGTCATGTTGCAGATCTAGCAAGGGCCATTAGGCAAGGCGAGTGGCGTATTACTAATAATGCCATCGCCTTCGATGTCGAAGGACAAGTCATTGATGGTCAGCATCGCCTGTTGGCCGTAGTTCGCTGCCAAATATCCATAATGAGTCAGGTTACTTTTGGGCTGCCACGAGGAACCTTCATGGTCATAGATCGGGGAAAAGCACGCGACGCCGGAGATATTGCCGGCCTTTTGGGGATGCGCTACTACAAAAATGTCGGGACAGCAATTAAGCTTCTATATCAGTTTGAGCGGGGCACAATTGGAAAAAGTAATGCTGGTCCCAGCAATACCGAAGTAGTGTTGTTGCTGGTTGCGAATCGGGACATTGAGTTTTCGGCTCCTGTCGGTAGGTCAGTCAGTTTTCTGCTAAGCTGCGGAATAGCAACCTTCTGCCATTACATTTTTGCGAAAAAATCCAAGGAAGATGCAGATAATTTTTTCGAGTCTTTGCGAACCGGAGATAAATCATCGGCATACGATCCGGTTTGGGTGCTGCGAGAACGCCTTCTGCGGGAAAAGGCTAATAGAGCAAAATTGCCTCGGCATGAAATTGTAGCTTGGGTAATCGTTGCTTGGAACCACTATCGGGCCGATCGACAGATCAAGTGTCTACGTTGGTCGCAAAGTAGCAAGTCTTTTCCGGAACCAATATAAGAATTTCCGGTTACCCCCTAATCAAGAAGGATTTGGTCATGAATGTGAAGTGCTTAAGCGCGTTGCGGATAACATGTGGCGGAAAGGTTTCGACATGTCGCAGCCGATCATTCTCTGGAAAGGGAAAGACATCATCGTTGACGGGCACACAAGATACTACGCGGCAATTAAAGCAGGTATCCAGGAAGTGCATACTTTCTTAAAAGATTTCAACGATGAGGATGCGGCTTTGCATTACGCCATTACTCAACAGGCGAATCGGCGGAACCTCACAGACGCGGAAATCATCAGGTGCATCGAGGCGTTGGACCGGCGGAGGCAGCGGGGCGGAGATCATGGCAATCAATATACGGGCGGAAAAGTGGCAAAAGCGCCAAATGGCGCTTTTGCCAAAACCTGCGAAGAAACTGCTCAAACCATCGGTATCTCCCCCCGCAAGGTCGAGCGCGCCCGCACCGTCCTGGACCACGCCGATCCGGAAACCCGTGAAGCGGTTAAAGAAGGCAAGAAATCAATCAACCGAGCCTACCAGGAAACCCAGGCCAAGCGGAAAGCAGCCCGGACACCGGAACCGTCTGAGCCTGAGACCGGATCTGGACCTGAACCGGAACCGCCCAAACCGGACCCAAGAACCGAAAAATTGCAGCAGGCCATAGCGGAATTAACGGTCTGGCGGGAAAAATATCCTAATTTTGTGGAGCTATCTCCGGTTTATGAGTTTTTGGACTCATACCAACCATGTCCGGTCAGATTGGTCAAGGGATAGCACACATGGCAGCCAAGTCCAGGAAAAACCGTAAGGCATCGGAAACTCCGGGGAACGGCAGCGGTAACTGCGGCGAACTGGTCCGGGAAATCAAGAAAATATACCGGCAGCACGGCTACCGCCGCAAAGGTCGGCCTTTGGAAAAATTTGGCCGACCGGAACTGGAAGCGCACCTGGCCATGCTGCAAGCCGGGAAATACTTCTGGATCACCGGAAGCTTTGGGAATAACCAGTAGCTATAAGGAGGATAGGCAACGATTTTGATATCTCACTCTCTAACCGACGAACAGCGGGCCATCATCGCCGCCTTGCCGCACCATAAGAGCATCAAGGTTTACGCCCTGGCCGGCACCGGCAAGACTACTACGTTAAAAGCCATTGCTCAGGCTTACCCAAAAGCAAAAATGCTTTACCTGGCTTTCAACAAGGCCATTGCCGACGAAGCCAAGAGCAAGTTTCCGCCCAATGTCGAGGTGCGGACGGTTCATTCCCTGGCCTTTTCCCGTGGATTGTCCTTTGGACCGGGCAGCTATCGCTGTTTTTGTCAGCGGTCAGGGATTCGGCAAGCAGGCGGATAGAATTGCAGACTTCATATTGCGGGTTTTTTATGCCTTAAAGACCAGTAATCTCAAGATTGACCATAATTTTTATCTCAAAGACTTTCAGCTTAACTTTAAAACCTGCGGGTTGGCCGGGGCTTACGACGCGATCTTGCTGGATGAGGGCCAGGATGTCAATCCGGTGATCCTGTCCATTTTCAATCAGTTTCGGGCCCGGAAGATCATGGTGGGGGACCGGCACCAGAAGATTTACGGGTTCCGGGGAGCTATCAACGCCATTGAGAACTTTGCCGCCGACCAGACCTTGTTCCGGGATTACCTGGACCGTTTGGAAGAACTGGCTGAAAGGGCCATGGACATGGAAATTGCGGCCTGCGTCAAACTAATCAGGCGGTATGGTTGTGATCGAGAATTTTTCCAGAATTTGTATGAGAAGGCACTGAAAAATTTCCACAACGGCAGCAACAAGTATTTAGGAACGGCACATAGCACCAAAGGCTTGGAGTTTGACACGGTCAAGATGGCCGATGACTTCAGATCGCCACGGGAACTTTTGGAACAGTTGTTTAGAGATGATCCCAGTTTGTATCGAAAATACTGGAATAATTGTGAGGAAATGGTAGTGCTTCCCCGCCTTGAATTGCGGGAAGTTTTTAGTGAGATGAACGACGATCTGCTCAAAGAGGAGATCAATTTGCTTTACGTCGGGATGACCAGGGCCAAGGAAAAAATCGGAATACCCTGGAAATATCGGATTGCCCCGGAGTATGAGATTGAGGTTCCGAAGAAGCTCAAGGATTACAACTACATCGGCTAACAGCCTGAGATTAGAACACCAGGAACAGGCGGCCCTGTTTGCCTGGGCGCGGTTGGCGCAAGGCAGATATCCGGAATTGCGACTGCTTAACGCCTCGTTATCGGGAGTGCGGCTGTTCCCCGGCCAGGCGAGAAAGGCCAAAAGTTTGGGGATGGTCAGGGGCTTTCCCGATGTTTTTCTGCCGGTCCGGAAGGCGGGGTATGGGGGGTTGTTCATTGAGTTGAAGCGGCCGCGGGGCGGGAAGATAACCCCGGAGCAGCGGGCTTGGTTGGAAGAATTGGGCGAGCAAGGCTACTTAGCGGTTTGCTGCCGGGGATTTGAGGAGGCCCGAACGGTAATTCAAAGCTATCTGTCAGAGAAACTCCAAGGTTAGGAGCAAAGATGTTTATCTCAGAAAAACCTGCAACAATCTTCCTTCCATCCCACAAGGACTACTACGTCCTCCACGATCAGGACGGCGATGTTTGGATGTTTCGGGAGCAGTTGGATAATTGGAGGTATCCGAGATACACCTTGGCCGGGAAAACGCTGTCCAGAGGCATCGGACATAGAGCATCTTTGGATTGCGACTTCATGTGCGATTCTCACGATAACCGCATTTCAGTTTTGATAGAGTACCTCGTCACGACCAAGCCGGGAAAAGATTTGGATGTTTGGATGTTCAATCAATTCCTTCATTGGCTCAGAGGGATAGGCGGTTCGCTGCGCTTCGACGAAGTTCGGGTAAATTTCAACCCTGGTAATACTCAGCAGATACAGAGTTTTTTCTCTCAGTTCAGTTTTCAACGGCGTCTGCTGCCATCCGGTATAGAGAAAATTTTTTGTCCTGTCGAAAGACTACATCTGGTGGTAATCGCCGACCTCAAAGAATTAGATTTTCAAGAAATCGTCGAGGATTGGTATGCCGCCAAGTTTGGTGCTGCATAAACGAGAGGAGTGTAATGTTAGAGGCTCTATTCTTTAGCCCATGCCTTGTCATCTACATCTGACCTTGAGTTGGGAGTGGGTCGGTATCATTCCTGGACGGATTGGCGGGCCCGGGCGTACGGCCGCAAGGTGCTGGCCATTTACCAGGCTTTGAGAAAATTGAGCAGGAAAAACAGCAATTCGGCAGGTTTCAAAGAACGCGGTTAATCTAGGAAAAATAATTAGTTTGGTATCACGAAAGGAGGGTTGGTTGTGGAAAAGTGGAAGGAGGCTATTAAAAGCATCAACCTTGCTTATCTGACGATCTGTCGGGAAATAGGGTCGGACCCCCAAAATCAGGGAAATATTCATACCGTTTTGGGGTTGGATAAAACCACCCTGGAAAAGCTGTTGCGCCTGGACATGGCAGAAACGGAAAAGGTGGCAAATGTCGGCGGCTGAATGATAGCGGTAGGAGGAAAAAGTGACGGCTCAGGAGGCATCGGCGTGGAAAACGGCCTTTAAAATGGTCAGGATCGGATTGCCACCGCCGATAGTGCATGCTGCCACCGGATTGTGCCGGAATCGTCTGCGAGACCTTTATCGCTATGTGCACGGTAAATCCGCGCCCCAGGGAAGAATGTCGGAATACGCTTATCGGCGGCTCAGAACCAAAGATCAGCGGATAGAAGGCCTGATATTTTTCAAAACGTATTACAACCTGGGAGGAGACAGGATTTTCCAGACCCTGGATCACGATCTGACGGTAGATGCCTATCTCGCATACAGGAACGTTGCCGTACAGGAAATTGATGCTATAACGGCCTGGTATATTGCCCGGGATTTGCGGGGAGGCGTGTTGTCTCTAAAACTTTGCCAAACCTGCGGGGAAAAGTATCTCTACGACCCGCGGTCTGAAATGATGGCGAAATGTCCGGTCTGCGGCGAATAGCTTTATTCCTGGTTCTTACCTTGCTGCTGATCGGCCAGGCATTGGACTGCTGTCGGGCAGACAGTTGGTATGGTGACCACGAACGCGGCTGGTTCTGGTATGAGGATCCCCCGGATGAGATCGTACCGGAAGAGCCGGAAGAGTTGCCTTTGGAAGCGTTACCCCAGACGACGATTCCTGAACCCCGGAAACCAGAAGGGCCGCCGGTGCTGTCTGCCGAGTGGATCCGCCAGAATTTGAAAAAATATCGACTGTTAGCGATTGACGACCCGACGCCGGAGAATGTGGCGGCCTACATGTATATTCAGCGGGTTATGCTGGACAAGTCTCAACGCTTTGCAGAGCAGGTCAAGCACGTGGTCCAATTGGATCCGTATCTGGACCAGGGAACCCGCAGGCCGATAGCGTCTTATGGCGGGGCGCAGTTCAGTCGTGAGGCCCGGGCTGCAACGCAATATCTTTTGGCCCAAATTGCTAAACAGGCCGGTATTTTCTTTTTCTTTCAAGGGCGATGCAGTCACTGCGAGATTCAGGCCCCGGTGCTCAAGAGCTTGCAGGACCGCTACGATTTTACCATCTTTCCGGTTTCGATAGATGGCCGGCCATTGCAGAATAAGGTGTTCCCCGAATATGTTCGGGATCAAGGGCAGGCCCGGAAGTTAAAGGTCATCCAAACGCCGGCGATGTTCTTAGGAAGACCTGATACCAAGGACATCTTTCCCCTGGGACAGAGTACGTTGTCCCGGGATCAGCTTGAAAAGCGCATCCTGGTAGCGGCCCGGGATGCGGGATGGATAACGCCGGAGGAATATAACCGGACCCAGGGATTCAATACCAGCCTGGCCTTGGATTTGAGGCCGGATTCGATTCCGGCGGGGATAAGCGAACAGGAATTGGTAGGCTACATTCAAAAGCTTTATGCCGAGAGGTTGGCTAACCAGGGGATTATATCCCAGGGAGGTCTTGCCATTCCTGTGGCTTCGGACAATTCAGACGCCGAGCAGTGCAGTAAGTGTCAACTGCGGCGGGGATATTGAGGTAAAGCCGAAGACAAGGAATAAAGCATTTCAGGCTGCCTATAATAACAGAAAGGCAGTTCCGGATTGCCAAGAAAGGAAAGAAACAGTGCAATCAGTAGATCAAACAAGTCTCGCAGTATCCGGTCAACAGGAACAGCAGTTAGAATCTCAGAAAAAATTAACCATAATAGTATATGCCCTGCAAGCTGCATCCTTCTTGGTAGGTATTACATTTCTTGTAGCAGTTATTATCAACTACATAAAATTGCCTGAGGTTAAATACACTTGGCTCGAGTCACATTTTCGTTGGCAGATAAAAACCTTTTGGTTTGGTTTGCTTTGGAGTATAATAGGAATCGTTACTTTTTTCTTCGTAGTAGGTTGGTTCATAATCATTGCCGATGCGGTTTGGGTAGTGTATCGCATCGTCAAGGGATTTTTGTATCTTACCGACGGTAAGCAAATGTATGCATTGTACGCGAAAGGTTGTTGATTGAGCGGAAATACAACGAAAAATGAGTGGTGTCAAACCACAATTAACCCCCTGGGCTGGGGCTGCTGGGGGCCGGGAGGAACACCCGATAATCCGCGGCGGTGCTGGTATTGTTATGCCAGGCGTTTAGCCCGGAGAAATTTGCGGGCCTGTGAGCTATGCCAACAATTCATCCCGCACTGGCATCCGGAAAAACTTGACCAAAAGCCCGCCGCAAGCCCCTGGCTTTAGCCATGGGGAGGTTCAGCGGACCAGGTTCCAAAAAATATCAACCCAGACCGGAATGGGTGCAAAGTTTAATAGACCAGGGACGGGCTGCCGGAGTGCCGGTGTTTCTGAAAAACAACCTCAACTGGCCGGAAAAAATTGAGGAATGGCCTTATGTCGATCAGGAAGCGGCCCGGGAACAGACAAGGTTAGGCTAAAAAAAGTATTGAAAAGAAAAAAGCCCCCAAAAAGTTAGTTTTCAAACAAAACTCAGTTGGAAATTTGTGTTACGGAAAAATAAAACATTAGCCGGTGTAGCTCAGCGGCAGAGCGATGTCCTTGTAAGGCAAGGCGCGCAGGTTCGAGTCCTGCCGCCGGCTCCATAAAATAACGGGGGGATTTTAGGGGTGGAAACAAAGATATTAGCAAATCGGAAACTAACCGCGGGCCTACTGGCCCTGGTATTCCTGTACCAGACATCTGTCGCCTATGCCTCTCTGCAAAACGAGATGCAGAACATGTTCGATACGATGATGAATGTCACCGACGGCGGCTACCACCGGGCCATGGGCCGCGGCGTGGTGGCGGGGCCGTCGGTGGTCATGCGCAATAACCGGGTGCGGACGGATATCCTCAATTTCGTGCCGCCCAGCATCGACGCCGGGTGCGGCGGGATTGACATGTTTTTAGGATCGTTCAGCTTTATTGACGCCGAGCATTTTGTCAATCTCCTCCAAGCCATTGCCGCCAATGCCGCAGGCTACGCCTTTCAATTGGCGCTGGACACCATGTGTCCGACCTGCGGCGATGCGATTAAAAGCCTCCAAAAAGTTATGCAGGCACTGAACGCTTTAGCCGGGGATTCCTGCAAAGCCGCGCAGTTCCTAGTGGATACCGCGGCCGATAAGCTGGGAACCACTGAGCTGGGCCGGGCAATGGAGCACGGTCCCTTGGCCAGTTTAGCCAAACAGGTGGGAGCCGGGGCCGATGCATTTGCGACTTATTTGAACAAGGTGAACGAAGGTGCTTCTAACCGCAATCTTTCCGATGACCAGGTCAAGGCCTTACTAGGCAATGCGGCCTGGAAAGCCCTGAAACAGAATGGTTATGTAAGTTCGGCATTTATCTCGGGTGACAATGACTTAGCCGAGGCCCTGATGTCCGTCACCGGCACGGTGGTCGGGGTGAGAGGCAGCGGAGATAGCCCGGAAATTCACTACTTTGACCCCCTGTTGGACGTTAAGGCCATCTTGAAGGGCACCGACTACAGCGGAACCCGTACCCCAAGGAGATATCATTGCCTGGATGCCGACTGTTTGGAGATGACGCAAGTGAATTTCAGCTATGAAGGTCTGGAAAAGATGGTTGCCAAGATTCTGTTGGGCAGCAATCTGGACTTTGGAACCGATTCTTTCGGCTACAAGCTGTTAACTAATACCGGATCTCTGACTGAACAGGAAAAGCAGCTTATCCGGGTGGCACCTTATCACATGACTCGTATCCGAAACATCGCGGTTTGCGCCGGTCAGGGCAGTACCGGCAGCTTGGAGCCTTACGTCACGAAAGCCTCCCGCTTTGTCGCCCTGGAAGTATTAGACCGGTATCTCAAGGATGCCATAGCCGCGATTTCCCAGGCTACGCAAGGAAGTGGCCAGAATGTCGGAGGGACCAACGTAGCTCATCGATTTGAACTATTTAGTGGCGGTGTTGAACGGCCTAGCTATGCTGTCAAATGCCGGGATATTCAATGAGTTGGTGAAAGTCGGCTTGATAATTGCGGTGTTGATGATAGCGTTTCAGGTTATTTTTCAGACCGGGGGCGCAAGCGGGGTGCCTTGGGGAAAATTCGTCCTGGCTTTCATAGCTTTCAAGCTGTTGTTCGGCAGCGGTACTACGGTCCATGTGCATGACACTTACACCCTGCAATCCCAAAATGTTGATAACGTGCCCTATGGAGTGGCGGTCACCGGCAGCGTTTGTTCCAAAATAGCGCATGAGATCACCGAACACCTGGAGCAAGCGTTTTCCACGCCGCGCATGACCGAGTCTGGTTTTGGCTCTTCTTTGGAATCTCTTTCCAGAAGTAAAAATTTTATATCGGGATTAGCAACTTTGCATGACGGCAAAATAGTTAAAACCCTGGTAGAGTACTGCGAAAAATGCACTTCAGTCGGGATAAATCTTGGGCAAAAAAATATTAACGCCATCAAGACTGCGGCTGATCCCTGGCGTGCCTTGAAGTGGGACTCAAACATTTATTATGCGATGACCTGGCTGCGCAGCGACCCCCCGGAAGGTACTTTGCGTACTTGTAGTGATGCCTGGAGCCAGATTGATAATTATTTGCGAGGACAATTGTGGACAGACTGGAATGATTTTTTATCTGCACAGATTTGTATTCAGGGAGCAGGAACCTGCAATCCGACGGCAACCGTGCAAGATGCCTTGGATGCCCTGACCCAGACGGCTGAAGATGCGCAAGATTTCATGTTAGCCTCGATCTTGTTGCCGCTTTTCGAGGAAGGAAAGTTAAAATTTGACGCTTCTTTAGGAGGAAGTGGCGGAACACCGCTTTCCTATTTTTTAGCTCAATTTCAACGCAATGAACAGTGGCGAGAAGAAGGTAGCCTGTTTCAAAATGTTGCTCGTCCGATGATGGCTTTCTTTGAGGGATTTCTGTATGCCATAACGCCGTTTATGGCCATGCTGGTAGCCTTTGTGCCGGCTGGTTTAAGTTTGATCGGAAAGTATTTCATGATGTTTGTTTGGGTGCAACTGTGGATGCCTATTTTGAGTATTTTGAACCACTTCCAGTACATGGTATTAGAGAAAAAATTGAGTTGCCTGATTGACGGGAACATTCCGTTGACTTCTTTGCAGGGGCATCCGATGGCGATTTCCACGATTCAAGACTGGTATAGTACTGTAGGGTTGTTAGTTGCCTCAACGCCAGCTATATCGCTGGCCCTGTTGTTCGGCGGGGCAATCACCATGACGCACCTAGCAGGAAGATTGCAGCATGGGGATCATATTACTGAACAGATTGATAGGCCGAACGTGATACAGCCGGCGGCGGCTATCGCAATGAGGTCGCCATGGAGAGGGGGCGATTCTTACAAATTGCACAAAACCGGAATGGAGGGACCAGCCGGGGAAGTTAGCCTGGGCGATACAATACAATCCTCAGTCGCTTCTCTTCGGTCGGAGATACAGACCAGTGGAATCGCTTTCGGACAATCGTTGCGGGAGACGATTGCCTCAGGGGGGACAGCAGTCAGCGGTTTAGACAGCGGCACCGTCACGACTGATGGCCGGGTTTCGGATGTAACAGAGAGTCAAGCGCTCTCTATTGGCTATGGCCAGAGCGTAGCTCACCGATCTGGTTTGAGCAAGGAAGCCGCCCAGAAATTTCAAAGCGTGATCAGTGGGGAATTAAGCGGCAGCGCTGGAGTTGGAAGCGGTTATTCTACCGGGAAAACTTCTGCAGAAACAGCGGGATTTAAGCTGATAGGGCCTGATGGCCATATAAGCACCAAGCTCAAAAGTGCAATTGAGGAAAATTTCGGTA
>MUKC01000033.1 GCA_002049795.1 Desulfobacca sp. 4484_104
TCAGGGATGCAAGGTGAGCCTGACCACCAATGGCCTGGGGCTGACCGCCGCGGTGCACTCCCAGGTGCTGGAAAATTTAGACATGGTGGCCATTTCGGTGGACGGGGCCCAGGCTGCCACCTATGAAAAGCTGCGGGCGGGGGCCGATTTCAACCGTCTGATCCGGCAAATCGCCGCGCTGTGCGCCCGCAGGCAGGAGTTGGGCACCCGACTTCCGGAAGTAGTGTTGCTGTTCATGAAAATGCGGCCTAATTTGGGAGAGTTACCGGAATTTATCGAGTTGGCCGCGTCCCTCGGGGTGGACCGGGTTAATGCCACCAATCTGGATTTTATTCCGGTGCCGGAAATGGAACCCCTGGCCGTGGTATCGTGTGGGGCATTGGCTCCGGAAGCTGAGGCCATTTTGCAGCACGCCGAATATAAAGCCCGAGGACTGGGTCTGCCCTTCCGCAATTTCCCCCTGCGGCCGACGTCCGATCTGCTGGTCTGCGACGCCAATCCCCTGAAAAATGCCTTTGTTACAGCTTTTGGGGATTTCTGCCCCTGTGTTAACCTGGGGTTGCCGGTGCGAGGCGGTTTTACCCGGCAATTTTTCGGCCAGTCAGTGCCGGCCCACAATTATTTTTATGGTAATATTCAGAACGGAAGTTTTTTAGACCATTGCGGTCAGCCGGCCTACCGAAAATTTATCGGCTATTTCCGCAACCGGGTGGGCCGGATGCATTCCCTGCTCACCGATTTGGTCCAACATGGTACGGTAACCCCTCGACCACGCCCCAGCAGTCCATCGGCATCCGGTTCAGAACCTCATTATCCCTGGCCGCCCGCCTGTCAGGGCTGTTTAAAAACCCTGGGGTTTTAAAATTTGAGCAGCCGACCCTTAGTGATGATCAAAAGTTTAATAATTAAGGTTCATCCGGAAAGCCGGTTTTACTTCCCCCTCCCCTCAATTCCCTCCTACCAGGGGCGGGGAGGTCTGGGGATGCAATCTAAGTCAGCTTATCTAAGAGCCAGGCGATGTTTTCGGCCAGTTCGGTGATGGTCTTAAGGCCTTCGTCGTCCTGGGCCACCTCCCCCGGCTGATGCCCATAAGCTATGGGCCAATAACTGGACCCCGGCACCACCATGCCCATAATGGAAAAGAAAAACATCAGTTGAGCGTAGGTAAAATTTACTCCGGCCCGACGAGCCACGGCCAGCGGCGCGCCGATCTTGCGGTAAAAGACGTTTTCCCCCATCCGGGCCAAATAACCGGCCCGATCTAACAGGGCCATAATATTGGGGGAGGCCGAGCCAAAGTACACCGGGGAGCCGATCAGAATGGCCCGAGCCTGGACCATGCGCTCATAGATCGGCATGAAGTCGTCCGGCAAGATACAATTATTCTTTTCTTCGGCACACTTAAGACAGGCCGTGCAGGGCAGGATATTTTTATTGTGGAGGGTAATCAGCTCGGTTGACCGGCCGTGTTGCTGCAACACATTAAGCGCGTGCTCCAAAAGATATTGGGTATTACCCTTGGCGCGGGCCGAGCCGGAGATAGCCAAGACATCCATTAAATCCTCCTCGGCTCCGGGATGGAGATAATTGATGGCCACCTGGTTACAAGCTGGCGGCCTGGTTAACAAGGCTCACAAAGGGTTTCTATTCAAATACAACCAGCTTAATACTTAATGCCTCGATAATGTTCAACATTTAAACTGAAAACTTTATCACTCAGATTCCAGAGCTGCGCCATAGGCCTGTTCAAACTGGGCGATAATACCTGACGCCCATTTCTGGTCGTCTTCGGCAACCCAGATCGCGCCCCAACCCTCACGCGCGGTAAACAGACCATCATAGGCCGTATCTTCATAGGTCCGCAGAAAGTAATTGACGCCGGCCTGATCCAAGGCCCGGGTCAAAAGATCGGCTTCGAAACGATTAACTAGGGTTCGGAGTCTAACATAAGCCATGGGGAAAATTTCACTGTCCAGGGAAAGGCAAGTTTACCCAAAAATAAAAAGGCCGGGAGTCCGGCCCTCATGCAGTTGACCCCAGGTAACTATTGCCGTTGCTAACGGACTATGAACAGTTGCCTTTGTAATTTCTGGACAGCTACTGATTTAATCATCAGCGTGGGGGAACCAACCCACCCAGTTCCTTTCCGGCTAAAGATCGGAACTGGCTTTTCCCCACGGTGATTCAAATATCGGCAACTCTCTCAGACCTACGGAGGATGCTCACCCGGCCCATCAGTGCCGATAGCTTCCTGGGGTTGCTTTTAATATAATACTTTCATTTTGGTTTGTCAAGGATTTTTTATATTAAGGGCCGCGGCTTCATCATTGAGATTAAATTTTATGCTGTCATTATACCCATGCCTTTGGCAGGCTAGTATATGCCTCTCTTGACAGATATGGGTTTCTGGAGTAACAAAGAGCCAGCCCGTTTAGAAAACTTATTATTGAGGAGCACGTTGTCATGGAACTGCCCTATCGTCCACGGCGGTTGCGGCGGCGAGAGAATTTCCGCCGACTGGTGCGGGAAACCTACTTAAGGACCGATGATCTGATCTATCCGATGTTTGTGGTGCCGGGCCAGGGCGTTAAAGAGGAGGTGCCGTCGATGCCCGGCGTCTGCCGGTATTCGGTAGACCAACAGCAGGCCATCCGCCAGCTCAAGAAGCAGGTGCCCGACCTCCCGGTGATCACCGATGTCTGTTTGTGCAGTTATACCAGCCACGGTCATTGCGGCTTTGTGCGGCAGGGGGAGGTGGACAACGACGCTACCCTGGAATTGCTGGCCCAGGTAGCGCTTTCCCATGCCGAGGCCGGGGCTGATATGGTGGCGCCCTCCGACATGATGGACGGGCGAGTGTTGGCCATCCGCGAGACCCTGGACGAACGGGGCTTTGAGATGATACCCATCCTGTCCTATGCGGTCAAATATGCCTCCAGTTTCTATGGCCCTTTTCGGGACGCGGCGGAATCCGCGCCGCAATTCGGCGATCGGCGCTCCTACCAGATGGATCCGGCCAATGCCTTGGAGGCTATCCGCGAGGCCACCCTGGACGTTGAAGAAGGGGCGGACATCATCATGGTCAAACCGGCCTTGCCGTATCTGGACATTCTGGCCCGGTTAAGGAGTGAAATCGACCTGCCCCTGGCCGCTTACCAGGTGAGCGGCGAATATGCCATGATCAAGGCCGCGTCCCAACAGGGCTGGGTGGATGAACAGGCAGTGATGCTGGAGTCCCTGATCGCCATCAAGAGGGCCGGTGCAGATATGATTCTGACCTATTTTGCAAAAGACGCGGCCCAGATATTAGCAAAGTAGAATTTTAATTAGTTTTCTTGTGCTGGCACAGGTTAAAAACCTGTGCCAGCGGCTCAATTATTAAAAAATGAACTCTTCCGAGAAGCGTACAATAAAAATTCCTCCCCTCCGCCTGCTGGCCTGGGAAATCACCCGGAGCTGTAATCTGGCCTGTGCGCATTGCCGGGCTGCGGCCGGACAGGGGCCGTATCCAAGCGAATTGACTACGGAAGAGGGTAGGGCGCTTCTTGATGATTTGGCCGGTATGGGCCAGGTGGTGGTTATTCTTACCGGGGGCGAGCCGCTGCTGCGGGAAGATCTGTTGGAACTGGCGGCTTATGGCACCGGTCTGGGGCTCAGGATGGTAGTTGCGACCAACGGTACCCTGCTTACGCCAGAGATCGCCGCCCGTCTGCTGGAGGCCGGAGTGCAGCGGGTGAGCATCTCGATTGACGGGTCGGATGCCGTCAGCCATGACCGATTGCGCCAGGTGCCGGGCGCCTTTGCGGGGGCCTTAAGCGGCATCGCCGCCTGCCGGGAAGCCGGGTTGCCCTTTCAGATCAATACCACCGTTACCCGCGCCAATCGGCTGGAGCTGCCGGCTGTCTATGAATTGGCTCAAAGGCTGGACGCGACGGCCCACCATGTCTTTGTGCTGGTGCCGACCGGCCGCGGGCAGGAAATCAAGGATCAGTTGCTGTCCCCGGAGGAATACGAGGCCACCCTGCACTGGCTGTTGAAGCGGCAACGGGAAGGACGGCTACACCTGAAGCCGACCTGCGCACCGCAATATCATCGTCTCTGGCGGCAAGAGGCTGCGGCCCGGGGGGAGAAGATATCGGTGACCAGCCACGGCATGGAGGCCATGACCCGGGGCTGTTTAGGAGGGCAGGGGTTTGCCTTTGTCTCTTATCGGGGTGAAGTGCAGCCCTGTGGTTATCTGGATCTGCTAGCCGGGGAGATCAGGCAAACGCCGTTTCCCGAAATTTATACCCAGTCAAAGCTGTTTCAGGCCCTGCGGGCGGTCAATGACTACCATGGCAAATGTAGCGTTTGCCAATATCGCCACGTCTGTGGCGGCTGCCGGGCCCGGGCCTATGCCCTGACCGGCGATGTCTTGGGCGAGGATCCGTTGTGTGCCTATGAGCCGGGAAATGAAGTTGAAATCTCCCCGACCCCCTATAAGGCGATGAATGAATCTTTAGACGATCTGGACCGGACGATTTTAAACGAGATCCAGGTGCATTTTCCTATCGTCCCCCGGCCTTACGAAGAGGTGGGGCAAAGATTGGGGCTTTCCGAGGCCGAGGTCCTGAGGCGGGTGCAGCGGCTACACGATCAGGGGATTATCCGGCGCATTGGAGCCAATTTTAATTCCCGGAAACTGGGTTACACCAGCACCCTGTGCACCGCCGAGGTCCCGGAGGCCCAGATGGAGCAGTTCGTTCAGGTAGTGAACCGCTATGCCGGGGTCACCCATAATTACCTGCGGCGCCACCGCTACAATATCTGGTTTACGCTAATTGCCCCCTCTACCGAGAGGATTGAGCAGATTTTAACCGAAATTTCCGCCCAGACCGGGATCAAGGAGATCTATAGCCTACCGGCCCGGCAAATTTTTAAAATTCAGGCAGATTTTCCGTTATAAACTCTGCTCCGGGGTCTGGGGAATGCACAGAACCGGACAGGGCAGCAGCCGCACCACCTTTTCCGCCGTGGAGCCAAAAAAAACCTCGTCTATCTGCCGCCGCCCCCGCCGTCCATAGCCGCCCATGACCACCAAATCGACGGCCAGGTCCCGCGCCTTGACGGCAACCTCCTGAAAAGGGAATCCCACCGCAATCATGGTATCTACCTGCAGCCCCTTGGCATTCCACTTGTGCAGAAAATCGACGATTTCCTGTTCCGCCTGACTGCGAAGCTTTTTAAGGATGGTTTCCTGTTTCTTGCCCAGGTGCCGGACCAGTTTGCCGATAAAGTTCTGATCGATAACGTGCAGGAGAATCAGCTTCGATTCAAAGCGGCTCGCCAAGGTTTGGGCGGCCTGGAAGGCAGCTCCGGAACAATCTGAAAAATCCGTGGCAATTAAGATAGAATTGAATTCCATCAGGTTTCAATACCCTTTGCAGTTTTCCGCTAAAAATAATGAAGGCCGAAAAAGGAAATGGGTGGGCTACCGCCCCCGGTCGCCCACCCCAGATCTAGCTATTTGATGACAGCCTTGATTTCCGAAAAGGCGGTCTCCGCACTATCAAAGGCACCGATGTGGACCCACAGAACTTTGCCCGATTTATCCAGCAGCATGCTGGTGGGCGTGCCGGGGATATTCAACTTTTTGGTAAGACTGGTATCTTGGTCGGGCAACACCGGGAAGGGAATCTTAAGCTGTTTACGCCACATGGTGACGCCAAACTGATTATCGCCGCCTCCCACCGCAATAAACTTGACTTTGTTGGCCAGTTTGGGATTTTGGGCTATTAAGTTATAGAGATTATTCATTTTCGGGGCCTGGGCCAGGCAATGCGAACAGCTGGTCCCGAAGGCCTCCAACAGGACATAAGGAGCATTTACTTCTTTTAGAGTAAAGGCCGCATCCTGAGCTAAGCCCAAGTACTTTTGATCTTCGGGGGTCAGGGGTTTGCTGAATTGCAGGTTTCCTAAGGTGTCGCCGACCTTAACCTCAGCCATCGCCCCAGGGATGGCCAGACCATAAAGGCTAACTAATGCTACCAGCAGGGCAAAAACCAATTTTTTGGGCATCGCAGCGTTTCCTTTCTTTCGATGTTTTCTAGCACCTTGAATTTATAGAACATTAGGCTCAAAATGGCAAAGAAAATTTCGTTACTAATTCTCTGCCAGCTATTGTTACGGGCAGGAGACCTCCGTGGGAGGTGAGGCATCTTGCCATAATTAATAATTAATAAGTAAATCAAATAATTATGTCATGATACGCCGTAGTTTACAACTGGACCAAGGTTAGCTCAACGGAAAAAACCGCGCCTCGGTCCAATCCACCGGGATCCGGACCAAGGCCCCCTGGCGATGTTGGTAGATCAGATGGCCCTGGCGCACCCCGAACTCGAACAGGCGGCGGGTGAGCTGCACATCTTGTTGACAATAGGCGATCAGTTCCGCTAGCCGACCTTCCTTGAAAAGTTGCAGGGCCAACAGCCCATCGCCACTTTTAGGTTCCCCCAAAGTTTTTTCCGCCAGGTGGCCCAATGAGAGCCGGGAGCCCAGAATCTGATAAATATCCTCATGGATATCAAGAGTGGGAATATCGCCTAAATCAACCGTGGTGTAAGGTTGCAGAACCTGGTAGTCAAAGCGTTTGAGGTTAAAGCCGACCACCAGGTCCAGCTCCAGCAGACATCGGCAGAGCATATCAATATCGGGTTCTAGATAGACTTCAGGTTCGGGCCGATCCGTTCGGGCCAACACCGCCACCGAGACTCTCATTTTATGACATCGGCTCCAGCCGCCAACTTCTTGAGCCGAAAGTTGAGTTTCCAGGTCCAAAAAGCCGATGCGACGCGGTGATTTCCAGGGCAAGGAATCCGCCGCGGCGGCCCCGATCGCCGCAGTACTGACCTCCGCTACCCGCGGCAAGGATATCTTAGGGGCGGGCAGGGCTTTCAGTCCCAACATGAATTCGGCGATCTGCAGGGCCGCGGCTTTGTCTAAAGGTTTGTTACCGGAACCGCATTTCGGGGAATGGATACAGGAGGGGCAGCCATCCTCGCAAGGGCAGGCGGCGATCAGTTCCCGGGTCTTGTGGAGCAGCGGCTCGGCCATCTCATAGGCTCGGGAGGCCAGGCCAACGCCGCCCGGATAGCCGTCATAGATAAACACCGCGGCCTTGCCGACCTGGGGATGGAAGGGATGGGAAATGCCGCCGATATCGTTGCGGTCAGCCAGGGCAAACAATGGAAACATGCTGATCAATGCGTGTTCTAGGGCATGGATGCCACCCATAAAGTGCAGTCCTTGCTGGTAAATGGCGGCCTTAATCCGATCTTCGATCTCAAACCACATCCCCACCGTTTCAAAGATCTGCGGGGGTAAGTCCAGGGATATGATACTCAGCAATTCCTGGCCGTGCAGACGGCGTTTTTCATAAGCCAATATGCGTTCGGTAACCTTGAGATGACCGGTTTTGGCCATAAAATTGCGTACCGGGCGGCTTGCCGTGACCTCTAAAATCTCTGTTTCCTTGTCGGTCTGAATCCGGGTGAAATAAGTCGGTTCCACCCGGTTGACCCAGATATTGCGCCGTTCTAGATCTAAACGTTCGACCAGAAAGGAATTGGCCTTATGCAGATAGACCGCGCCCGGATGACATTCCTTTAGCGCCCGATGGCCGTCAATGGTGCCGATGGCCTTGCGGCTGCCAACCTTGAAGATGGCAAAACTGCTGCCTACGCCCCGGATATTAATGTGCTTCTGCGGGAAGTGTTGCCGGGCATAATAGATTTCCCCGGTAGCACTGCGTAACAACTGGTTTTGGCGCTCCAGTTCGGCCACCAGTCCCCGCACCCGGGATGGAGTAAAGGCCTGCTCCTGGCTCAGGTCCAGGGGCAGTTCCTGGGCCGCGGCCGTCAGATGCGCTTTGACCACTACCGGATTATGGGGATCCAGGACCGCAGCCTCAAGCGGCCGGGAGAAAAATTCTTCTGGATGCTTGATAAAATACTGGTCTAGGGCATCGGGCTGGGCGACCAGGATCACCAGCGAATCCCGGCCCAGACGGCCCACCCGGCCGCTGCGCTGCCACGTAGTCACCATGGTGCCGGGGTAACCCACCAACAGGCAAACGTCGAGGCCGCCGATATCAATCCCCATTTCCAGGGCACTGGTCGAAATCACCCCCAGCATGCGACCGCTGGCCAGTTGCTGTTCAATCTCCCGGCGCTCTTCCGGAAGAAACCCGGCCCGATAGGAACTGATGCGGTGTTTCAGTTCCGGGGCCAGACGCAAGGCCCAGAGGTGTAAAAGTTCCGTAAGCTTACGGGCCTGGGTAAAACAGATGGTTGCCAAGCCATGCCGCAGGGCCTGAACAAACAGCCGGGCGGTAGTTTGCGCGGCGCTAAGGGCGGGATTGAAAAACAAAAAATGGCGACCGGCCTGCGGCGCGCCATTGGTGCCAATGACGGTCACTTTCTGGCCGATCAACTGGCGGGCCAGCTCCTCCGGGTTGGCAATCGTCGCCGAGGACAAGATGAACTGGGGCGAAGACCGATGATGTTGGCAAACCCGCTGCAGCCGCCGCAGTACCTGGGCCACGTGACTGCCCATAATGCCTTTGTAGGTATGGACTTCATCAATCACTACAAACCGCAGTCGGGAAAAAAAAGCGGTCCAGGATTGATGATTGGGCAACAGGCCCATATGGAGCATATCCGGGTTGCTGATTAAGACCTGAGGGGGCCGGGCCCGAAGCTGTTTGCGGACATCGATCGGGGTATCACCGTCATAAATCGCCGCGGCTAGGGCCGGGCCGGGCAGGGCGGCGGCCAATTCTTCCAGGGCCTTTAACTGGTCCTGCTCCAGGGCCTTGAGGGGGAACAGGTACAGGGCATGGGCCTGGGGTTCCAACAGTAGGGTGTTGATTACCGGCAGATTATAAATCAGGGTCTTGCCACTGGCCGTCGGAGTAGCCACCAGTATCTGTTTTCCAGACTGCAATGCCGTCAGGGCTTCCAATTGGTGGCGGTAGAGGCGGTCCAGGCCCTGCCGCTGTAAGGCTATCTGGAGAGCCGGGGGTAGGGCCGCCTCCGGCCCTGAGTAATCCGCCGGATGGGGTGGCAGATAATGGTAATAGCTGGTGATCTCCTGAAGATCCGGAGCAGTCCGTAAGCCCTCCAAAAAATCCGCCAGCGGACGTTTATTTGGTGCCACAGTCAAAATGGGGCCAATCCGTGTGATAGCCGAAGTAATACCACTCTTGGGGGAGCCGGTAACCGATCTGCTTAGCCGCGTGGTAAACCCAGGCCGGAAGATTGCGAGCATCTAAGCGGTGCATGGCATCGCGGTTATACTGTCGCAGGGACCGGCTGATAGGGTTCGGGGTGCCATCTACTACGCCGGGGAAATTGAAATCATTGAGGTCCAGGGCGCAGCCCAGGCGATGGTTGGAAGCCTGGGCATGGCGGCCATGATGTAACTCCGCCAGGCTGGAGAACTGGCAGCTGACCACCTGGCACTCCAGGCTGCGGCCCTCCTCGTCAGGGAAAGTCAGACAATCAACGGTCACCGGCCCGGAATAGGCACTGGCGGCATAGGTGTCTTCCCCGCCCCGCACGACCAGCAGTGGCAACCGCTTTTCGGGCTGATAGATTCCTTCTCTAAAGATATATGCAATTAACAGGGCGGCAAAGGGGGCGTGCAAGCTGTTTAATTCAAAGCTCGTGGTCTCGGCTCGATAACCGGGTTTGTGATTGATATCTTTGAGGTCCCCGGCAAACCAGACCTGACCGCATAAGCGAGGCAGGCGTTCCGCTACATCCTGCCATTTTTTCGTAAAATCCCCGTAAGTCAAGACCCGTTGGGCCCGGGCCGGAACCCACACCGGGACCTTCAAGAGCACCCCGACGGCATCGCCGTTGGGCCACTTTAAGCGCCGCAAACCTTCCCAGGACAGTTCTGCGCCATTTTGACGGATAAGTCTCAAAGAGCGCTGGCGCATGGCGAACAGACGCTTCATATCCAGCAACTGTCGGGCCTGATCAACCTTGCTGATCAGATCCTGTTCCCGCTCCTCCGGGGACATCTGGGGTTCATAAACCAGGGCCAGCTGTTTTAAGATCGCGGCCAGGTGGGGCGCTTGGGCCGGGTTCACCAGACGGGGATGCCAGTCCCGCCCCTTGGCGGCCACCGAAAGCTCCGCTTGGGCCGGATTCGCCCCCAAAAAGACCCACACCAGCAGCACCAATACTACTAATCCAGACCCAAGAGATTTTGGCATAGCTTATTTTAGGATAATGGCCTCTGGCTGTCAACGCCGATGAACTTATCGCCGAGCTAGTGCGCCAACTCCAGGTCATAAAAGTTGCTTATCTGCTATAATATAATGATATTATTACATAACTTATTTCTCCAGTAAAAAGGTTTTTACTCAGAACAAGGGTTTGGAGTATAAATAGAAAGTTTATGGTTTAACTTTTTAGGATAAAATATCCAGAAAACTATTTTTAGGAGTCGATTTTGCGACGCAAACCAGAAGATTTCCATGACGGCGCCGCGGATGGCCTAATACCGTTAAGCCCCTTAGATCTTAATAAAATCAGTGATTGCGATGAGTTGCTGGCGGCGATGAGTCGCACCGCCTTTGGCGGCCGCAACCTGGGTGAGGCCGCTGAGGTCTTGCACCTGATGGTCACCGACCCGGAGTGCATTATCGTCGGCACCTTTTCCGGGGCCATGACCGTGGCCAAAATGGGGCTGATGATCTGTGAGATGATCGACCGGGGCTGGCTGAAGATTATTATCTCCACCGGCGCGCTGATGGCCCACGGGCTGATCGAAGCCGTGGAGCGGGTGCATTATAAATACGACCCCCGGCAGTCCGATCAGGAATTATACCGCATGGGTTACAATCGGGTCTATGATACCCTGGAAATGGAAACCAATCTAGACTATGCCGAGCACATCTTCGGAACCGTGCTAGAACGGATGGACAAAAACCGGGTGCTCAGCTCAGAAATAATCTGTGCCGAGCTCGGGCGCTATCTAGCCGAAATCACTGACCAGCCGGGGATTTTGCGCAACGCCTATCTGGCCGGCGTGCCCGTTTTTATACCGGCCTTTACGGATTCGGAGTTGGGCCTTGATGTGGCTAACTGGATGATCGCCCAGGCCACCCAGCAGGGTCAGACGATCGAAGCCGCCCTGACCGCCATATCTGTGAATTTCAATCCCTTTCTGGACCTGGGGCGCTACGCTCAAGAGATCTTAAGGGCCAAGAAACTGGGCATTTTTACCATTGGCGGCGGGGTGCCGCGCAACTGGGCCCAACAGGTCGGCCCTTTTTTTGATATTTTACAGAACCGGTTGCAAATCGACTTGCCGTTTATCCGCTTTCATTATGGCGTGCGCCTCTGTCCAGAGCCGGCCCACTGGGGCGGCCTGAGTGGCTGCACCTATCAGGAAGGGATTTCCTGGGGAAAATTTGTTCCGCCCCAGGAAGGCGGCCGCTTTGCCGAGGTCCTCTGCGATGCCACCATTGCCTGGCCGATTTTACTTAAGGCCGTGATCCAGCGTTATGAAAAGCGGAAAGAAGGATAAAAGAGGATTTCGGGGAATAAATTTAGGGGATTTAGAGACCATGAACTCTTGGAAAGTTTTATGATTTCAGTGGCACCGGCGTCTTGGCGGTGCAGTGGAAACAACTGAAGGCCTGGTTTTTTTAACTTTTATAGTCAGTTTACCTGCCCCTAGCGCTTTCCTCGAAGATAAAAGTCTTTAAACGCTGAAAATAATCAGTCCCGCCCATGACATAGGTATCATTATGATGGGCCTCAGGGATCGGATAGAAAAATTTGGGCGGCTGGGCCGCGGCATACAACCGCTCGCCCATCTTAAAAGGAATAACCTCATCATAAACCCCATGGATAATAAGTTTCGGCACCGGCACGCGACCGATCTTGCCGAGATTATCATAGGGTACGGTCGGACGCCAGGCCACACCGGGGGCATAGAGGCGGAACATGTCCTCTGAGGAAGTGAAGGCCGATTCAATGATCAAGGCCCGACAAGGCCGGTGGACCGCCAGATTTACCGCCAGGGCCGTACCCAGCGAACGGCCGAAGAGGATCAAATTTTCCGGGGCAATCCCCAAGTTAACAGTGACATAATCATAGGCCGCGGCCGCGTCCTGATAGGTGCCTTCCCGGGTAATGCGGCCCTGGGAGCGGCCATATTCACGATAATCAAAGATAAAAATTTGCAGGCCTACCTTTTGCCACAGCCAGAACAGGTTATCCAGACGGTGACTGATGTTGCCGGCATTGCCGTGCAACCACAGTAGGATAGGGGGGTCCTGGGGATGCGGCACCCACCAGCCGTGTAACTGGACCTGATCCGCGGTGGTAAAGAAGACCTCTTTGTACTCCAAATCATAATCCGCCGGAGAGCCGATCATAAACGGATCAGGAAAAAAAACGATGCCTTTTTCCGAAAATTCGGGTTCCATATGGCTTATCCTTTGTCAGCTTCCCCCTGAAGTTTTGTATTTTCGGTTTTCTGTTGCAGAGGCTGACCATAGGTACTGATAGTCTTAATTTTAATTCCACATATTAACTTTAACGATTAACTTAATTAATATATATATATAGCTAATTTGAGAGGTTTATATTCATCCCCCTTGAGTTTTGGCCGAGAATTAGATACTGAAAAATTTTATCAAAATAATCGCTCTATTGAGGTTTTTTTAATATTCCCGATTGAAAACAAAAAAAGAAAAAGTTCTTGAGGCCATTTTTGTCAGATCTTCGGGCCTGGTGCAACTTTTTTTAAGACCGATTGGACCTAGGGTTATTAACCGGGTAAAAACCGGGGCGGGCTTTTCGCCATTGACAAGTTTGGGTTTTTAAGTTTTATTTGTTAAATTTGAACTATGGAACACTCAATCCACAGCTTTGATTATCAATTACCACCGGCCCTAGTGGCGCAATATCCTCAGTCCCGGCGGGATCAATCCCGCCTGCTGGTCCTGGTGCGTAACCCCGGACGATGGCACCATACCCGGTTTTCCGACTTGCCCGCCTGGCTGGACGACCGCGATCTGTTGGTAGTGAATGATACCCAGGTATTCCCGGCCCGGCTGCGGGGACGTAAAAACTCCGGGGGGCAGGTGGAACTGCTCCTTCTCGGTCTCCCGGTTATCCAGGAAAACGGCTCAAATTCTCAGATAGCCCAGGGCCGGGGCTGGTACCGCGCCTCCCGGCGGCTAAAGGTGGGGCAGAGACTGGAATTCGGCGACGATCTGCACGCCGAGGTGATCGCTGGCAATGGCTCCCGTGAGATTGAGGTGCGATTTTGGACCGATAAGTTAGATATTCTACAAGCCCTGAGTGCGGCCGGCGAGGTGCCATTGCCGCCTTATATCCGGCGGGCTCCTGAAAGCCAGGACGGAGAGCGCTACCAGACCATCTTCGCGACGCGTCCCGGAGCCGTAGCCGCGCCGACCGCGGGGTTACACTTTACCCCAGAAATATTGGCAGCCCTAAAGCGGCGCGGCGTGGAGGTGGTCAGTCTGACCCTGCACGTCGGGCCAGGTACCTTTCAGCCCGTCCAGGAAGAGAATTATACCCGACACCGGTTGGCGCCGGAATATTATCAATTATCCGTCGAGAGCGCGGCGCGCATCAACCGGGCGCGGGCCTCGGGGAAGCGTATCGTGGCAGTAGGCACCACGACGGTGCGCGTTTTGGAATCCCAGGGCGATGAGGGTGTGGTCAGGCCGGGGGAAGGGCAGTGTGATCTATTCATCTATCCGGGCTATCGTTTTAAAGTTGTCGATCGCTTATTGACCAATTTTCACCTGCCCCGGTCCACTCTGCTGTTACTGGTCAGCGCGTTGGCGGGGCGGGAGCTAGTGTTACAGGCCTACCAGGAGGCCGTGGCCCAGCAGTACCGTTTCTATAGCTACGGCGATTGTATGTTGATTATCTAAATATGGGGCGCGGATTTAGTTTTCGGCTCTTGGCTACGGACGCGGCAAGTCAGGCCCGCATGGGGGAGATAACTACCCCGCGGGGATCGATCCCGACCCCGGTGTTTATGCCAGTCGGGACCCTAGCTACGGTCAAGACCATGACTTCCGAGGAACTTTGCGATCTGGGCGCCCAGATTATCCTGGCCAATACCTACCATCTGTTTTTACGGCCGGGGGTAGAGGTCATTCAGTCTTTAGGAGGTCTGCACCGCTTCATGCACTGGGACCGGCCGATCCTGACCGATTCCGGGGGTTTTCAAATTTTCAGTCTGGCTCCCTTGCGCCAGATAACTGAGGAAGGGGTGACTTTCCGCTCGCATCTGAATGGCACCAGCCATTTCCTCAGCCCTGAGAAAGTGGTGGCTTTGCAAGAGGCTTTAGATAGTGATATTATTATATGTTTGGATGAATGCCCGGCGTTTCCGGCCACCGAGGAATATGTGGCCCGGTCGGCCGCCTTAACCCTACGCTGGGCCCAGCGTTCTAAGATTGCGCACACCAGGCCCGAACAGGCCCTGTTTGCCGTAACCCAGGGCGGGATGTATCCCCACCTACGACAAGAACATGCCCAAGCCTTGGTCGCTCAGGATTTTCAGGGCTATGCCATCGGCGGGCTCAGCGTCGGGGAAGATAAAGATACCAGATTGGCCATGCTGGAGGTCAGCATCCCAGAATTACCGGAAAATAAACCCCGTTATCTGATGGGCGTCGGGACCCCGGCGGATCTGGTGGACGCGGTCAGCCGGGGGGTGGATATGTTTGACTGTGTCCTGCCGACCCGCAATGCGCGCAACGGCATGGCCTTGACCCGAAACGGTCGTCTGGTAATCAAAAATGCGCGGTATGTCCAGGATTCCCGTCCCCTGGACGAGGCCTGTGGATGTTACACCTGTCAACATTATAGCCGGGCTTATCTTAGACATCTGTTTGTCGCCCGGGAGATTCTGGCTTATCGTCTCTTGACCGTCCACAATCTTTACTATTATTTGGAATTAATGGCTGGAATGCGGCAAGCTCTGACCCAGGGCCGCTTCCAGGAATTTCGCCGTAATTTTTATGGCCAACAACAAAATGGAGGTGACTTAGGTGATTGATTGGGCTTATGCCATGACTGGGGCACAAGGCGGTGGAGCTCAGGGCGGTAATGCCCTGTGGACCTTCCTGCCCTTAATATTGGTGTTCGTGATCTTTTATTTTCTGCTCATCCGGCCCCAGCAAAAAAAGGCTAAAGAACATCGACAATTCTTAGAAAATCTCAAACGAGGCGATCGGGTGGTAACCTCGGGCGGCTTATATGGCGAAGTCACCGGTATCGCTGACCAGACTGTGACCATGGAAATCGCTCCCAAGATCCGGGTGCGAATCGGCCGGGGTTATATTGCCGGCTTTGCCCCTAAGGAAGCCAGTAAGCCGGTTAATCAGAAATAATATTTCTGTAACCGGCATTAGGATGAGAAGTATGCACGACTTACCAAAGTAAGGGCTGTGCAACTGCATCCTGGGTTTAATGATAATTTGGTAGAATAGGCTCTTAAGCCGTGCTTACAGGTTGAGAACCTGGGCACCAAAGTTTTTTTAACAATGTTGATTTTTCGGAACCGGATACTTTAATGGAGATAGAGTCCTCGGGCAACGGCTATAAAGAGGTTCTGCGTCAGGAAATCCAGACCCTGCGGGCCCTGGTTATCGAACTGGCCAGCCTGTTTCCGGGTGGCAAGGCCCAGGCCGAGCATTGGTTTAAGGTGCTGGAAACCGTCAGCGCCCACCTGGACGAAGATCGTTGCCGTATCGCTATGGTCGGCACCGTTAAATCAGGCAAAAGCACCTTGATCAATGCCCTCTTGGGGCAAGATGTCCTTAAACGGGGGGCGGGGATTATCACCGCCATGATCACCCGGATCGAGCCGGGCTCCGAGCCGCGCGCCTGCCTGGTCTTTAAAGACTGGGATGAGATTAATGGGGAGATAAATCAAGCCCTGAGTTTTTTCCCCAGCCCGCTGCTGTTGGACCGACAGACCCCGGTGGATCTGCGCCGCCCTGAGGATCGCCAACTCATCACACAGGTGTTGAATCAGGTTGAAAAAGACCGGCTCATGTCCCAGGATAACCTGGACCAGAACTATGTCTTACTGACCTCTTATCTGGAAGGCTATGGTCGGCTCAAAGATAAGCTGGAAGCCGGGCAGCAACGCCTGGAATTAACCAAGGCGGAGTTGGCCATCCACCAACAACTGGTGGGCAATGAGTCCGAGGCGGTCTTTTTAAAAGATGTGCTTCTGACCTTGCCCTTTCCCTGGCCAGCCTCGGGGCTGGAGCTGGGTGACTGCCAGGGGTGTGATTCTCCGATCCCCCAGCACCTGGCCCAGGTGCAGAATTACCTATTAAAGACTGACCTGGTGCTCTATGTTATCAGCTCCCGGGTCGGACTACGACAGGCGGATTATAGGTTTCTAAGCGATATCAAACGGATGCGGCTTTGGGAGCAGACCCTCTTTATCCTCAATCTAGATCTTGGCGAACATGAAAACCGCTCTGATTTAGAGCGCTTACTGGACCGGTTGCGTCGAGAACTAGCGGTATTTCAAAGTAAGGCCCCCATATTTGCATTTTCCGCTTTAGATCTGCTGCTCCTGCGGCTGCGGGACCAAGGCGCGATGCTGGCGGTGGCGCAGGGTCTCCGCGAAAACGCAAATCTACAATATGACCTGTTGGGCCAGGATGTGGAGACTATTCAACAGGCCGAAGCGCGTCTGGCCCAGCGGCGTCAACCTTTAGAGGGGGTGTTGCATAGTCTGAGTCAGACTCTACAGGGCACGGTGCAGAATTTGAAGCAGCGGCTGCGAAGGCAGATCGATTCGTTTTTCGATAACCGCTATGGCGAGGTAGGTCCGGCTATTTTTCACTATATCGAGCAATATCGGGAGGAACTGGATCGAGTAGAGCTGAGCGACAATCTTTCCGCGTTTATGCCGGCTTTATATCTGCTCTATCAGGATTTTCAGCAGCACTTGTTGACCTTTTTGACTGAAGAGATCAATTTACGGATTCTAGAATTTGTTAGACGTCAGGAGGAATGGCTAGCCACAGAACTGGCCACCGCGGTCAACCCCTTGCTGGTATCCCTACAGGATGCTTTAAGCCTTTATTATCAGGAAATGGCCTCCCTGGGGGTGCCAGCCCCGGTTCCCAGTCTGAGCACCGCGGATTGGTCCCGACCGACGGGACTGCAGCCGCCGCTGTTCACCTTGGAACTGACTCTGGGATGGAAGATGCGGGGAGAGGCCTTGCTGCGTCTGGGGACTAACCTGGTAACCCAGACCCTGGCCCGGCTGAAGCAACTATGGCGCAAGATTCCGACTCCCACTAAGCGCGAACGACTGCGTCAATCATTATCGGAAGCCTTGAGCCGCATCAAGAACCAGACCCTGGAAGAAACCCGGCTTTCTTTGCTAGATTATGCCGAAGGCTTAAAGTTCCGCTATTTTTTCGTGCTGGTCGATCATATGGTGCGTGAACAAGAGGCTGCCTGGCAAGCGGCTCTGAAATCATTGCTGGTTGATCTAGATGGCCTCAAAGAAGCCATTCAACAGCAGGAAGATCGCAAAGCCGACTGGCGCCGCCGTCTCCAAGGCGTGATAGCCCAGGACCGGCAGATTGAGACGGCCCTGATCGACCTGCGGGAGGCGGCAGAAAGGGAGACCTTGAGCTGAGCTGATGACAGACCCGTTCAACAGACTGGCGTGGATAGCCTTACGGGCGGTTCCCGGTATCGGGGTAATCAACTTTCAACGTCTGATGCAGCGGTTCGGTCAGCCAGAAGCGGTTTTTCAGGCCTCGTACGCGGAACTGGCCAGCGTTCCTAAACTCAGCCCCAAAATTGCCCAGGCAATTCTAAACTTCCGCGCCTGGCCTGAAATTGATCGTCAGTTAGAACGCTTAGCCGCCTTGGGATGCCAGGTCGTCACGCAGACCGATGAGAATTTCCCTCCGGCCCTGCGCCAAATTCCCTATCCACCCCCTTTTCTTTACGTTAAAGGCACCCTGGAACCCCAAGATCAGGTGGCGGTGGCGGTCGTCGGCACCCGAAAACTGAGCCACTATGGCAAACGCGTGAGCTACCGCCTGGGACGAGAGCTGAGCCTCAAAGGGGTGACAGTGGTCAGCGGTTTGGCCCGGGGCATAGATACCGCGGCCCATCAAGGCAGTATGGAAAACGGTGGCCGGACTCTGGCGGTGCTGGGCTGTGGGCTGGATATCGTCTATCCCCCGGAAAACAAGGAACTTTATCGTCGCATCCCCGAACAGGGTGTGCTCATCAGCGAATTTCCGCCCGGAACTCCGCCCGAGGCTAGGAATTTCCCGATTCGCAACCGCCTGATCAGCGGCCTGGCACTGGGAGTGGTAGTCGTGGAAGCAGGCCTGCGCAGCGGCGCATTGATTACCGCCCGCATGGCACTGGACCAGGGACGGGAGGTCTTCGGCGTGCCAGGACCGATTGATGCCCCTGGCAGTCTAGGACCGCATCGCCTGATTCAAGAAGGTGCCAAGCTGGTCCAAAACGTCGATGATATTTTAAGCGAGATTTCAGGAATGGTGCCGCATCTAGAGAATACCACTAACTCCACAGTAACCAGCCCGATTGCGCATCGAGTGGAAGACCCGCTAGTGGCCCTGCTGAGCTGTGAACCCCGGCAGATTGAGGAATTGATCATGGCCTCGGGCATGCCCGCCCCGGAAGTCTTAAGTAAGCTGACCATGCTAGAACTGCAAGGGCTGGTGCGGGAGTTGCCGGGGAAGTGTTATGTGCTGGCGGAATGATTAATGATTTTTTAGTTTTTAGTTCCGAGAATAGTGATAAACGAGCCTCACTGTCTTCTGGTCACCGTGCATAGCAGGATAAAATTATCGAGGTACGACTCATGGAACAGCCTCAAAGCAAAGCCCCCGGCGGTCCAACCGGGGAAGAAGCAATTAAGGAGCTACAGGCCAAGGTGAAAGCCGTAGCCCAAGGCCCGGACGCAGAGCTACTCAGGCAATTGGTAGACTTGCTTTATGACCGATACCTGGAGCATGATACTGAACCCTTAACCGAGGAGGATTGGATCGCAATCCGGGAAGGTCAAGAAGCTATTAACCGCGGAGAATTTATTTCCTGGGAGGAACTGGAAAAAGAGCTTGATTTGTGAGTTATACTATCCGAATCGATAAACAGGCAGCCAAAACCCTAAGAGATTTGGATGCCACCATGGCGAAGCGCATCCATGCCAGGTTAAAGGAAATAACACAAAACCCTTATAACCCCCGCATCTCCAGTAAGTTGGCAATGGCCCCGACAGAGCGTCGGTCAAGAGTAGGAGATTGGCGTATCTTTTATGAGGTGGATGAATCAACCAGCACCATCTATGTCGTTGCGCTTCGACCACGGGGCCGAGCTTATCGAGAACTATGAAATGCTGAACTTTAAGGAACATGGCCGAGTTTTTCTCAATTTCTCAATTTCATTGCCTTATCAGCAAACTTCAGCAATTTATAACTTAATAAAAAGTATGAGTATCATTTAATATAATGTCTAAATCACTACTAATTGTCGAATCGCCGGCCAAGGCCCGTACTCTGCAAAAATATTTGGGCTCTGAGTTTAGGGTCCAGGCTTCGGTGGGTCATATCAAGGACTTGCCCAAACACGAGCTCGGGGTGGATCTGAATGACGATTTTAAACCCCACTATGTCACTATTGTCGGCAAGGCCAAGGTAATCCAAGAATTGCGCAAGGCAGCCGATAATATACATGATATCTATCTGGCTCCAGACCCTGACCGGGAAGGGGAAGCCATTGCCTGGCACATTGCCGAGGCCCTGAAGAATCAGGACCATCAATTCCATCGGGTGCTGTTCTATGAACTGACTCCCAAGGCGATCCGCGTTGCGTTGGCTGCTCCGGTGTCCTTGAACCAGCCGCGCTACGAATCCCAGCAGGCCCGGCGGATCTTGGACCGGTTGGTAGGTTACCAGATCTCGCCGCTCTTATGGGACAAAGTTAAGCGGGGGCTGAGCGCCGGTCGGGTGCAATCCGTGGCCTTGCGTCTGATCTGTGAACGCGAACGGGAAATCCGGGCCTTTGTGTCCGAGGAATATTGGTCTCTGACCGCGCACTTAGAGGCCGAACAACCACCCCCGTTTCAGGCCAAGCTATTTAAATACAAAGGTAAAAAAGTTAATCTGGACAATGCCCAACAGACTGAGGAGATTATTGCGGCCCTGGCCGGGGCTAGTTTTACCGTCAGCCAGGTGGAACAGAAGGAACGCCAGAAAAAGTCCCTGGCGCCCTTTATTACCAGCACCATGCAACAGGAGGCCAGCCGGAAGCTCAGATTCACTGCCCGCCGGACCATGAGCATTGCGCAGCGTCTGTATGAGGGTTTAGAGGTGGGGCCAGAAGGTCCGGTAGGACTGATCACCTATATGCGGACTGATTCCACCCGGGTAGGGACCGAGGCCTTGAATGCGGTTAGATCCTACATCAGTCAAAACTTTGGCCCTGATTTTCTCCCCGCCGAGCCCCAGGTCTATAAAAGTCGCAAAAGCGCCCAAGAAGCCCATGAGGCTATCCGGCCCACGGACGTGGCTCGCACTCCAGAGCAGATGTCGGCCTTTTTGAGCAAAGAGGAATTGGCCCTCTACGAATTAATCTGGAAGCGCTTCGTAGCCAGTCAGATGAATCCGGCCGTGCTTTTAGTCACTACCGCCGATATTACCGCGGCTGAGGCGCTATTCCGGGCGACCGGTTCGATAGTAAAGTTTCCGGGTTTCACTATGCTCTATGAAGAAAGCAAAAATGGGCTACGTTATGAAAACCAAAGTCGGATTGCGACCCACGGAATTAGGTCTAACCATCAATGATCTTTTGGTAGAAAATTTCCCGGATATACTGGATGTCAAGTTTACCGCCCGGCTGGAGGAAAACCTGGATCAGATCGCGGAAGGCAAAATTTTCTGGCAGGAGGTCCTGCACAACTTTTATGGACCGTTTGCAGAAGAGCTGAAAGCCGCGAAAACCCAGATGCGTGAGGTCAAAGGTATGCCGACCGGTTTGAAGTGCCCTTTATGCCAATCGGAACTTTTGATCAAGTGGGGTAGGAGAGGGGAGTTTTTAGGGTGTGCGGGCTTCCCTGACTGCAAATATACTCAGAATTTTGAACGTGATGAGCAAGGGAACATTATCCCTATACCTAGGGAAGAGACTTCGCCAACGGAAACGCCGGAGGTCGAAGAGCAGTGTCCCAAATGCGGCAAAACCCTGGTGCTGAAACATGGCCGTTATGGGCCTTTCCTGGCCTGTCCGGGTTATCCCAAATGCAAATATACCCGCCCGGTGGAAAATTCCTCACAGCCTCAGGAGGGGGTTCCCTGTCCTCAGGAGGGCTGTACCGGGGTGCTGCTTCCCCGGCGTTCTAAAAGAGGTGTATTTTACGGTTGCAGCCGGTATCCGGAATGTCGTTTTACCTTGAACCATCCGCCCGTCAACCAGCCCTGCCCGCAGTGTGACTTTCCGCTGCTGGTCGCCAAAGAGACCAAAAAACAGGGTAAGGTCCTGGCCTGTCCTAACAAAGGTTGTGGTTATACGGTGCCTCGCGATGATGACTCGGACTCCTGAACTGGTTATTATCGGCGGCGGTCTGGCCGGCAGCGAGGCGGCCTGGCAGGCGGCCCAGCGCGGGGTCAGGGTGCGGCTTTACGACATGAAGCCGCATAAATTCTCCCCGGCGCATCAGTCTCCCCAGCTAGGAGAGCTGGTCTGCAGCAACTCTTTGCGGTCCGCAGCCCCGGATACGGCAGTAGGACTGCTAAAGTTGGAGATGCGCCGTCTGCATTCCCTGATCATGCAGGCCGCCGATGCCAGCCGGGTGCCGGCCGGCAAATCCCTGGCCGTAGATCGCGAAGCCTTCGCGGCCTATATTACCCACAGCCTGGAGCAATTAACCAATATGGAAATCATCCGGGCCGAGATCACGCAGCTAGACCTGGCCGAGCCGGTTATTGTCGCTACCGGTCCGCTGACCTCGGAGCCCCTGGCCCAGGAACTGGCCAGGCTTACCGGCCAGGAACATCTGCATTTTTACGACGCCATCTCGCCGATCGTCTTTGCCGATTCTATTGACTATACCAAGGTTTTTCGGGCGTCCCGTTATGGCGTCGGGGAGGATTATCTTAACTGCCCGATGAGCCAGACCGAATACGACCGCTTTTATCAGGCCCTGATGACTGCCGAACAAGTGCCTTTGCGGAGCTTCGAAGAACCCCGCTTTTTTGAGGGTTGTCTGCCCATTGAGGTGCTGGCGGCCAGGGGTTACCAGACCTTAGTCTATGGGCCGATGAAACCGGTGGGGCTGAGGGATCCGGCTACTGGCCGTCAACCGTTCGCGGTGGTGCAACTGCGTCAGGATAATCGGCAGGCCACCCTTTATAATCTGGTGGGATTCCAGACCAAGCTTAAGTACCCGGAGCAGAAGCGGGTTCTGCGGCTGATCCCTGGCCTGGAGCAGGCCGAGTTCGCCCGGCTGGGCAGCGTTCATCGCAATACCTTTGTCCAGGCCCCGGGTTTTATAACGACTTATCTTAATTGCCGCGGGTATCCCCAATTATTCCTGGCCGGTCAGATTTCGGGTGTCGAAGGTTATGTGGAATCCACCGCCATGGGACTGATCGCCGGGATCAACGCCACTCGCCAGGTCACCGGCCAATCTTTGCTGTCACCGCCGCGGCCCACCGCGCTGGGGGCCTTGATACATCATTTGACTGATACTACAGTGAAAGACTTTCAGCCGACGAACGTCAATTTTGGCCTGTTCCCGCCGCTCCTTAACCGGCTGCCCAAAAAGGCCCGCGGCGCCGCTTATGCTCGCCGGGCCCAGCAGGCCCTGGAAGCCTGGCTGCAGGAGCATCCTGAACTTGGTATTCCGTATGTCGAACCCAATAATATGGTCAAAGACTTAAGACCAGGCGCCGGTTAAATCTAAATATTCGCTTATTGGCCGAGCGACAATGATAAGAGTATCTGCTCCCGTGGTCGGGAAAGAGGAATTAGCGGCTATGGCCCAGGCCTTTGAGCTGGGCTACTTTGGCCATGGCATCAAGGTCCTGGAGTTTGAGGCCCGGTTGCAGGAATATCTGGGCGCGGCCCAGGTGGTGGCGGTCAATTCCGGCAGTGCCGCCCTGCACCTGGCACTGGATGCCTTGGGCATCGGGCCCGGCGACGAGGTAATCGTCCCTTCCCTGACCTTTGTTTCCTGTTTCCAGATGATTAGCGCCACCGGAGCTTTGCCGGTGCCCTGTGAGGTCTATCCCGAGACCCTGCTGATGGATGTCGAAGATGTGGCAAGCAAGATTACTCCCCGGACCCGGGCCTTGATGCCGGTGCACTACGCTGGCAATCCTTGTGACCTAAAGCGCCTCTACCGGCTTGCCGACCAGGCCGGGATCCGGGTAATCGAAGATGCCGCGCATGCCTTGGGTTCAAGCTATCAGGGGCGGCTGATCGGTAGTTTTGGAGACCTGATCTGCTTTAGCTTTGATTCCATCAAGAACATCACCTGCGGCGAAGGGGGAGCGGTGATCTGTCAAGATAAAGAACTGGCCGACATCATGCGCCAGAAACGCTTGCTGGGTATAGACCGGCACGCCACTATCGACTCCGGCCCAACCCACCGCTGGTTTTATCGCATTCCCTGCCAGGGTTTCCGTTATCACATGAGCAATCTTAATGCCGCCCTGGGCCTGGCCCAGCTAGCCAAATTACCGGCCTTTATCAAGCGACGGCAACAGATTGCCCGGCGTTATGACCAGGCTTTGAGTTCAATAAAGGGACTTAGCTTGCTAAAGATAGATTATGACACGGTGGCGCCGCATATCTACGTGATTAAGGTCCACCAGGGTCGGCGCAATGAGCTGATGGAATTTCTCCGCCAGCAGGATATCGAAGCCAGCCTTAATTATATTCCCAACCATCGGCACGAATATTATCAACAGCTATATCGGGAGCGGCCGTGGCACTTGCCGGTCACCGAGCAGGCCTTTGCGGAAATCCTTACCTTGCCGCTGCACTGCGCCCTGACCGATGAGGATGTGGAACGGGTAATCGAGCAGCTTTACCGGTTCTTCGAGCTACCGTTAACTGCCCCTCGGGAAAGCGAAGGCTGATCAAGCCATATTTTTAAAAGACTGAAATCCTGAAAAAATTTATAATGTTGTTGACTTTTTATCATATAAGTCTTAAAAGATAAATATACACATTAAGGGGGACGCAAGTGAGCTGGGGGGGGAAGCTCAAATCTATAGCACTAGTAGTATATCTTGCCTTGGGGCTGGTGTTGGGGATATCAGGAGCCCAAGCAAGGGGACCAGAAGTCCGTTTATCGGCTGACGTAGATCAATACCCGCCTCTGGAGCCTCAGAGTGCCTGCGAATTCCAGATGTTGATGGCCGCCCCCAGAACGCCCTGCTCCAGTTTGGCGAATATCAATAAAACCTCAGCTTTGCTCTGGCAGACCGAACAATGTCAATTAGTAGCCACTACGGAACTGATCGGTAGTGCTGATTTCGGTTACCATCCCGAGGCTTCAGCTACCTTAAAATTGCCCCATGATGTCGAACTCAGGGTATCCTTTCTCTATGACCTGACTCCGCCCACGCAGCGGACCGGTCGAAGTGTGCGCAGTTACTTGCTGTTTAAATATTCTATGGATTATCAGTTCATGCCCAATCTCCAGGTCGGGTTGAGCGGTTATCTTTATCAACAACGGTCCTCGGATTTTCTCACCTTCAAAGGCCCGCAGGTTGACAAGTCTGCCCTAGGACTGGGTCCGGGGGTTAAATATGATCTGGGACGTTGGAGCTTTCTCTTCCAATCCCAGGTGGAAACTGGTTCTCGGGACCGAGATGAGGGCATCAATAACTGGTTCCGGGTCTGGTACGTCTTTTAATTCTCGAAACTGCTGCAGTATTCCAACTACCTGTTAGTAATTCCCTCTTTCCGGTAATCCAAGCTAAACCTGCGGGCCGTTGGGCAGCGAGAGCTGATAAGGCCAGGTCGGGCGGATAAGTTATTTAAATCAAATAAAATATCAACAGCGCGGAAATTACTCTTGCCATTCTCCACCACAATGGTTTAACATAAAACATTTTTTTGAACTGGGGTTAGAGATTTTTATGGCTAACAAGGAATTGAAGATATTTTCGGGCAACAGCAATCCTGATCTGGCTCTAGCCGTCTGTAAAGGTCTGTCTTTGCCGCTGGGTGCCGCTAGCCTGCGGACTTTTAGTGATGGCGAAATACTGGTAGAGATCGGAGAAAATGTCAGAGGCCAGGACGTTTTTGTCATCCAATCGACCTGTCAACCGGTTAATGGTAACTTGATTGAATTATTAATTATGATCGATGCCTTAAAGCGGGCTTCGGCCCGGCGCATTACCGCCGTTATTCCATATTATGGTTATGCCCGGCAAGACCGTAAAGTCGCACCGCGGGTGCCGATCAGCGCTAAACTAGTGGCAGATCTGCTGACTGCGGCCGGGTCTAGCCGAGTTCTGACCATGGACCTGCACGTCGGGCAGATTCAAGGCTTTTTCAATATTCCGGTTGATAACCTTTACGCCTCCCCGGTAATGATTCGCTATATTAAGGAAAGTTTTCATAATGACCTGGTCATGGTCTCGCCCGATGCCGGGGGAGTCCCGCGGGCTCGGGCCTATGCCAAGCGCCTGAATGCCGATCTGGCCATGATCGATAAACGCCGCGACGCTCCGGGCAAGGCCAAAGCCATGCATATCATCGGGGATGTGGCCCAAAAGCAAGCGGTTATTTTAGACGATATTATTGATACCGGCGGCACTTTGGCCGAGGCGGCCAAGACTATTATGGAACATGGGGCTAAAGGGGTATACGCCTGCTGTTCCCACCCGGTCCTTTCCGGACCCGCTATCCGCCGGGTGATGGATTCGCCGCTGAAACGTCTGATCGTTACTGACACCATTCCGCTGGGAGACAAGGCCCTCAGTTGCCCTAAAATCATCCAGCTTTCCGTAGCCTCACTTTTTTGTAAAGCCATCCTTAACATTCACTGTGAGGATTCTATCAGTTCACTGTTTGAGATCCAATTCTGAGCGTTGATCTGCGTTGATAAGAAATAAGGGGGAGGAGAAATGAGAAGATGGCTGATTTTTGGTATGATTTTCTTAATAGGGGCTATGCCCCAGGCCGTCCAAGCTACCGAACGCGGTCTGGCTGCCTATCCGGATGGGGTGGAAAACTTTTTCACCGGGGCCTTTCCACCGCCCGGCCTTTATTACCAAAATTTCTTGTTATACTATAAGGCCGACCAGTTCCGGGGCGGGCCGCCGGATGCCGAGATCGATGCCTTTGCCCAGGTATTCCGTCTGATTTATGTCACCAATATCAAAATCCTGGGGGCCAACTGGGGCATGCATGTGGTGATGCCGTTGATGTACATCGGGATGCGCTCTAAACCCATAAACTTCAGCGATTATCAGTTCGGATTGGGTAATACCGCCATTGATCCCTGTATCTTGGGTTGGCATTTCGGTGACTATCATATTATCGCGGGATTGGATATTATCTTTCCGGGTTCTTACGACAGCAATGATGCTGCCAGCCCGTCGCAGAATTACTTCACCTTCCAACCGGTCTTAGCCTTTGGGTGGTTTCCCAAAAGCGGTTTTGGCATTACCGCCAAATTTATGTATGATTTTCCCACTAGGAATGATGACCCTATAAAATTTACTGGGGCTAAAGATCATTATCATTCGGGACAGGCCTTTCACTTTGACTATTGCGTGGATTATGCGGTACTTCCTAACCTGCGCATCGGCGCCGCGGGCTATTATTACGTGCAAACCACCGCGGATACCGTCGATGGTCGTAAAATAGGCTACCACGGGCGTGAATTCGCCATCGGCCCGGCCATCAAATATGACTATAAAAAACTTACTTTTTGCCTGATCAACCAGTTCGAGATGGCCGCCCTCAACCGTCCTGAGGGGGTCCGTAACTGGTTCCGAATCTGGTACGCGTTTTAATAATTCCAATCAGGTCGGGGCGATCAATTGATCGCCTTGATCTCCTCAAGTCATTTAAGGCAGAAGCTTGTTCAGCAACTGAACCTGGCGCTGAGTTGCGCCCTGGAGGTTTTGCAGAGCCGCCTGGCCTTGCTGCCCCCGGGCCAGATATTCTTGGGGATGGCCTAAAAAATGCTCTCCGGTCCGGATCAAATCCTCCACCCCGGATATCGTCTGACCTGCCCCGACGTTCTCGAGTAGGGCCTGGGCCGAACGGAAGTTCTCCAGATGCGGCCCGTAGAGCGGCACCTTTCCCCAGGCCGCAGCCTCCAGAATATTTTGCCCGCCATGCGGCACCAGACTGCCACCCACGAAGACCAGATCCGCCAGGGCATATAATGAAAAAAGCTCGCCGATGGTATCCACGACCAGAACCGGGTGCTGCCGACCCTCTTTCCCTGTTTTGATCTGACTCCAGAAATGATATGACAAACCGGCCTGGGCCAGGAGTTGCCCGACCGCAGGGGCCCGTTCCGGGTGCCGCGGGGTCAGGATCAAAAGGAGATTAGGGTAGGGGACCCGTAAGGCCTGAAACGCCTTAATGATCACTAGTTCTTCCCCGGGATGGGTGGAAGCCGCTAAAAAGATTAAATTGTCCTGGGAACCCAGGCGCCGGCGTAATTTGGGAATCTTCTCTGAATGTTGAGGGGCTACCAGGCGGTCCCACTTGGTGCTGCCAGTCACCACTACCTTTTCCGGCCGGGCACCCAAGGCCTGAAAACGGCGGGCGTCTTCGGCGGTGCTGGCGGCGATTAATGCAAAATAGTTAATGATATCAGAAAAAAAGAAGCAAAACTTAAGATAGCGCCTGAAGGATTTATCAGACAGTCGGGCGTTGACCAGGGCCAGTTTAACTCCGAAACTATGGGCGGCATGTAAAAAATTGGGCCAGAGTTCGGTCTCTAAGGCGATAAACATATCAGGTCGAATATGCTCCAGATAGCGCCGTACTGCCCAGGGCCAATCTAACGGGAAATAGATTACGGTCAAGGGCGGCGGGTAGAGTTTCCGGGCCATGGCCTGGCCGGTTTCGGTGCCGGTGGATAGAAATATCGGGGCGGCAGGAAATTGCTTCTGGAGTTCCTCGACTAAAGGGGCCGCGGCGCTGATTTCCCCCACTGAAACGCCATGCAACCACAGACGAGGACCGCCCGTGCCTCGGGGTAGGGAGGGCAACCTGAGCCCGAGGCGCGGGCTAAAACTCTCACCCCGGCCCCGGGACTTGAGCCGCCAATAAAAGATTGGCCAGCCCAACAGGCCGGCTAATGCTGATAAGCCATAATAGATTGGTCTAACCATGATCTAGCAATAGATTAACTTAAAAGATGGGCCAGGGCTTCTTCAATCGTTGGATAAAGAAACTTAAAACCGGCAAGCCAACAACCGCTGGGGTAGAACCTTCTGGCCCTCCAGGATCACCTGGGCCGATTCCCCCAAAATCATGCGTAACATGAAGCCGGGGACGGGCAAAACACTGGGACGGCCCCAAGCCTGGCCTAAAGCTCTGGCCAGCTCTTGGTGGCGTGCCGGATTAGGCGAGGTAAAATTCACTTGCCTCCCAAAAAACAGGGTTGCAAATCAGTTTACATAATATATATTATCAGACCCAAAAGCAAAGGGCAGAAATAGACACGCAGCCCGATTTCCGCCCTCCGAAGCAGATTCATTGCATAAATTCCTTTTTGAGGAA
>MUKC01000034.1 GCA_002049795.1 Desulfobacca sp. 4484_104
AAGTCCCCGGCATAGACCCAACTGCCGTCTGGAGTCTGAACCTTGGAACCCAGGCCCTGGGCCGTATCATATATCAGAGGTAACCCATGTGCTTGAGCCAGTTGGGCAAAGGCGTGGTATTCAGGCGGACAACCGAAGACATTTACCGGCATGAGGGCCGCAGTTTGAGGCGTAATCGCTTTAGCCACCGCCTCCGGATTTAGGGTTAAGGTTCCGGGGAGGATATCGACAAACACCGGGGTAAGACCGTTCCAGACTACGGCATGGGCCGTAGCGGTCCAACTAAAGGCGGGCAGGATCACTTCGCCGGTCAAATCCAGGGCCCGCAACGCCAGCATCAGCCCGGCGGTGCAGGATTGCACCATGATGGCCTGAGGCACCTGGAGTTTTTCCTCTACCGCGGCCTCAAAGCGGCGGGTGAACACCCCGGTGGTTACCTGGCCGTTGTCCCAGGCCTGGCGAAATTCGGCGATGACCGCCTCGAAGTCATGCAAGGTGGGATTAACAATAGGAATTGTAGCGGGTGAGGGTTCAATATTGGCTTTTTCAGGCCGATAAGCTTTCGTAGAAGATTCCATTTTCAACCTTTATTCAGCAACTTGTATTGTCTTAATTTTTGGTTAACAGGACCAAAGTGCGGGACTTTAGACCAGGTTATTTTAGGTGTGATGGGTTACATTGGTTGGGTCCTAATGTAATTCATAGCTTAGCTTGCTTGCCAGAAGACTAAGCAGTCGCTAAAAGTCTCAGCCGTAGATTAACTGTAAACATTAGTCACCCGTTGGGATAGTTCTGTATTCAGCGGCCTGAAGTCATAATTTACCCCTGAAGGGCCATATAACCCTTCCTGTCTGGCCCAGGTTCGAATGGTTTTCAATAAAATTAGCAGATCTAATTTTAATGACCAATTCTCCACATACCAGACATCTAGTTGAATGCGCTTTTCCCAGGGGATGGTGTTGCGGCCATTAATTTGAGCCCACCCAGTGATACCAGGTTTCATGAGCAGACGGCGACGCTGAAAGTCATTATAGGCTGCTACCTGATATGGCAAGGTGGGCCGCGGTCCCACTAAACTCATGTCACCTTTCAGGACATTAAAAATTTGGGGCAATTCGTCCAGACTAGTTTGACGCAGGAAGTGGCCTACCCGGGTGATACGAGAATCGTCGACCGCGACGTTCAATCCCAAACCCATGGTCACCGCCTTGTCAACCATGGAACGAAATTTATAGGCCACGAAGGGACGCCCCCCCTGGCCGATGCGCACCTGGCGGAAAAAAACCGGTCCTGGCGTATCTAAGCGGATCAGCACAGCCAGCAGCCCAAACAGGGGACTAAAGGCTAAAAAGATCAGCCATCCCAGAATCTGATCTATGATTATTTTTAATGTATGGGTTTCTGCTCGCACGGCGTTAGATCACCTGATTCCAACTGGGTAGGCTTTGCCCTTTTGACCTGGTCACTATTCTTTGCCGGTGAATTAGCACTCTCTAATAGTGCCGCTCCAGCCCCCGGATTTTTGACCACCAACGCCTTACTGAAGATTTCAGCCCTTGATCATAGTAGGGCGAGGAGGCATTCCTAGTTTCCTTTCTCTCTGGCTGCGGCATGTGGTCGTCAACCTCTGTCTCAGGCATTACTGGAGCTTCAGGGTGTAGTTTATGGTCTAATACTTGGGTCAACACCGGCAATAAATGAGCGGACATTTCCAGCACCAGGCCTTCTAAACGGGTCAACCGGCCTGACAGTTCAGCTATTGCCAGCCCCAAGCCATTATTAGGCACTTGAGGTTCAGCTGTACTGGCTTTCAGGAGATCAGGCGGGGGCTCGGTTCTTGGTGCTTCCGAGTCTTCTTGGGACTCTAAGCTGCCTCCTTGGGCCGCATATACCAGATCAACAAATTCTCCGTCGATCTCTGGTCGGCCCTCGGCAAACCCAGCTACCAGAGCTAGGTCACACCAGATATTCAACCGCCGCGGTACCCCTTGGCTATATTCATAAAGTTTATCGAGGCCAGATTCCGAAAAGATATTACTGCCGCCGGCCCTAGCCAAGCGAAAATTGATGTATTCCTTGGTTTCTTTAAAGTCCAAAGGTCGGAGATGATAATGGACGGCCACCCGCTGGGCCAACTGACGTAGAGCTGGATGTCGAAGCCGCTCACGTAAACTCGGTTGGCCGACCAGAATCACTTGTAAGAGGAACTCTTTTCCCGCCTGCAGATTAGACAGCAACCGCAGTTCCTCCAGGGCTTCCACCCCTAGATTCTGGGCCTCGTCCACGACTAAGACGACGTGCTCACCCCGTTCATGAGCCGTCCTGAGGAATTGATTAAAGGCTGTCAGCCGCGCTGCTCGGCTATTGAAATGGCCCCGCACCTGGAATTCGGCCAGGAGCAGTTCCAGCAAATCCTCTGCCTTGAGGGAAGTCTGATACAACACTCCCAGGCGTTGGTTTCTCTCCCGAGTTTTGAGCAGCGCCTTTATTAAGGTAGTTTTGCCGGTGCCCACCTCCCCGGTCAGCACCACCACCCCCATGCGCTGATGTAGGCCATACTCCAAATAGGCTCGGGCCAGCTTATGCTGCGGGCTTAAATAGAGAAAGTCAGGATCTGGAACAAGGGTGAATGGCCTCTCCGTTAAACCATAAAATTCTTGATACATCAGAGACCTAGCCAATCCCGGAAACGTTTTTGGACCGCGGGGCTGTCATTACTACTGGGCCTTTGACAGTAATAACAAGAAGTGTGTTCCTTATCTACTTTATTTAACACTGAGCCCAGAAGAGGAAATTCTTTTAGCATTTTCATGCAGCTCTGGATATCTTCCCGGGTAGTTTTCCCTATCTCGACCACCAAAATAATGCCGTCCACCAGCGGCGCGAAGGCCAACGAATCGGCATATGATAACAAGGGCGGGACATCGAATAACACATATCGGTCTGGATAAAAATGTTTTAATTCTTTTACCAGCTCTGCCATCATCGGAGATCCGATAAGTTCTGCGGCTTCGCCAATTGGACGCCCTCCCGGGAGGATCACAAACTTGGGAAAACCTTCGGGATGGACCAAGAGCTCGTGGATAGGCAGACTGCCATTGAGATAATCCACCAATCCAGGTCCACGAGGAATGCCAAAATATTCATGGACCATAGGACGGCGCAAATCGGCATCAACCAGCAGGACGGTCTTATCCACTTCTTGGGCCAGGCTGATGGCTAAATTAATTGCGGTTAAGGTCTTACCCTCTCCAGGCAGAGGACCAGTTATCATTAAAACGTTTTGGTTGGCTGGCCGGGTGCGCTGCACAATATGGGTTCGCAACACCTTAAAGGCTTCTTTCACGACATCATCATCGGCCTCAGTAATAATTCTCTGGCGTCGTAACCAATCAGCCTTAACCGGCACACTTCGAGTAACGTGGTATTGAATCTCCTCTACCGGCATTTCCATACCGGTAAATAAGGAGTGACTCTCAACCGGAGTGACCTTCGGCACGGGATGGATCTGGGACTCTTCGGTTGTCGGTTTTACGGTCTTAGCTTTTTCCAGTGCTTTGTCGATAAAGCCCAAGGATTCTGCTCCTCTTATTTAATTTAGGTATATTTTCCCACCGTCCGCCAAATTTGGGCGGTGAGTATCCCCAAATCCATAATGAACAAGTGCAAGATGACGAAGCTCACCAGAATTGACAAGCCCACCAGAGACCAGAGCAAACGCCGCCGCCGAATTTTTTGGGCCAGATCTTCCGCGGTCACCATACGGGTGATTCGACCCAAAACCGGCACCCCGGTCAGCCAGGCCACTTCGTCAGCATTTTTAACCGAGTGGTCCAAATGCTCAGTTAAGGCCACCAGGCCCAGCCCCATGCCGCCGCTTAGGAAGAGGCCAACCAGCATGATTAGCGGCCGGTTGGGCGATATCGGCTTCTCGGGGTAGCTGGCCGGATCGATCAGGGTAAATCTCTCGGCCTTCTGCGATTCCTCCATGCCTTCAGCGATGCGGGCCTCTAAAATTTTGTTCATGATCTCCTGATGTTTGGCATGGGCATTCTGGTAATCTCGGACCAGGGCCAGGTACTCCTGTTCGACCTTGGGCGCATCTTCCAGCCTTTGGCGATAGTTTCTGAGTTTTGCTTCCAGGTCGGCCTTCTGGTTTTGCAACATGTTAATGTCATTGGTTGCTGCCTGGATATTGGTGAGCAAGTTGATGTAAGCTGGGTTATCGGGCTGAGCCACCGCCGGGGCCGGGGTATTTACCTCCGGGAGGCTTTCTAGTTCAGCAATTTCTCTCTTAAGTTTGATGATCTCGGGATGTTGGTCCGAATAGCGACTCTGTTTCTGCGCTAACTCGGCTTTAAGGTTGGTTAATTTCTGTCTCTTCATGGAGGGGCTACCCTCAGTCGTGCCCACCATTTTTTCTAACTCGGCCATTTCTTGCTTGACCCTGATAATGTCAGGATGGTCATCGGAGTAACGCGCCTGTAACTCGGCCAACATGACCTTAAGGGTGCGCAGCCGGGAATGGGGATCCAAAATCCTTTCGCCGCTACCACTGATCAACGGGGAGTCTGGGTTGATCGTCGTCAACTGGCTCTCCAGATAAATCTTGCGATCCTCAGCCGCGCGGATCTGTCCCTTGAGCTGATCGATTTGCCTTTCTAAACTTTCCGCCTGGGATAGATTGAACTGCTGTAGCTCGGGCAAAATCTCGCCGTGCTTGGCCTTGAATTCTGAAATCTTCCCTCCTATTGTTTGGAGGCGCTCTTCAATCTCTTTAAGCTCCGCTTCTAGAAATTGTGTGGTAGTCTTGGCCTGCTGTTCCCGAATTTTCAGATTCTCTTCCAAATACAGCGAGGCCAGGGTACCCGCGACCCGTTGCACCGTTTCCGGATTTTTACCCTGGTAGGCCACAGTAAAGGCAATAGTGACGCCCTGATTTTTTCTCCCGGTGCCTACCTCAGCAGTGATTAAATCTACCTTGATGTCGTTCCGCATCTTCTCGATAATTTCTTCTAATGCATATTTTTCTCGCATTTGCGGATAAAGATTGAACTGCTTGATGACTTCGAGCAAGCGCGTCCGAGACAGAATTAGTTGGCTCAGGCTCTGAATGCGTTCATCTGCCAGTCCGGTGACGGTGGTCTGGACGAAATTCTGCGGAATCTGTTGCTCTTCGATGAGAATGGTGGATTTTGATTCATAGATCGGTGGCAGGGCTGAGGCCACGATCACGGCCAGCAATAACACCGCCACCGCCGGCCAGATAAAATAATGCTTGCGGGCCAGCAAGATTTGCCAATAAAAACGGAGGTCTTTTTCTTGTTCCATGTCTCTCGGGCTATTTGGGAGTCAAATTGTTGGTACTTGATTCACTAAAATAGAAACTCGTCCCTAAGGAACCACTTAACTTCTCACTGTATTTATAAATTAGACGCATATAAGCACTATTTCTTTCAAAATTCGTGCCACCATAGGAAGAGGATTGATCCCGATTATAACCCATATTGAGAGTTGTGTTGGTCCAGCGCCGGGTAGTGGAAAGGGCAACATAGGGGCTCACATCAAAGGTCTTTTTTTCTTTTTGCCGCACAAAGACCAAAAAAGGAAAATTGGTAAAATCCAAGACCGCGGTCTGATAGGTATACCAGGTATAGTTAAGCCCGCCGATCAAGGAGACATCCCAATTTTCCGAAAACTTATGTGCCACACCAGCATAGGTTCCCAAGATGCGAGTTTGGTTGTCGATATCCGGATATTCAGTGATGCGCCCTACAATATTGCTAATCAGAGTAGTTTTCTCGTTTTTCAAAAGATAATTTAAACTTAGGGAGGTACTGTGCCTGTAATATTCTACTAGGTCTGGATCGTCATAATTGACCTCATAATAGGCATAATTCCAACTAAGCATGGCGCGTTCGGTAAGATTATAGGCCAGTCCCGGTGTCACCCGGATCGACTGCCGCGGGGTGCGGGTCATGATCAAGCCGGATTCTGTCAGCTCTTCCTGCAGAGAGGAATCCACTATATATGAGCCATTAAAAGTCAGGCTGAGCCGCGGGGTAGTCTGGTAGCGGCTAAGAACCGTGAAATTCTGGTCAATTTTGTCTACATTGCTGTTCGCGAAGCAATGCATCCCATGTAAGGCCAGGCGTCCGGTCAGTTTTAGGATCTCGGATTCGTAGTTATAATCTGTAACTGGGTATACGTGTAAAAGATAATCGCTTCGCTTCTCCCCATAGGAAAAATTCAGATTAGAGTCATATTCTCCCTTCATAGTTATGGCCGGGACCACAGACCAGTCTGCGGCCCAAGTTACAACCGGCAGACCATAACACAAACAGATAGACACCAGGGTAACCGCAACAGAGAGAATTCGCATGGCTTTTCTAGTCCTCAGGGTACCACTACCACATCTCCTGGTAAGAGTATACGGTTCTCCTCCAGATTGTATCCCCGCGATACATTTTTATAGTCAAAAGGGAAAACTATTTCCTGATCACCGCTCCGGCGCAGCACGGAAATATTTCCCGGGGAAGCAAAGGGAGTCAGGCCCCCCGCCATGGCCAGGGCTTGCATGACGGTAGTTGGCCGCCCCACCACAAATTCCCCTGGTCTGCCTACTTTCCCCACCACGAAGATTTTGTAATGCTGAGCCTTGAGAAGCAACACCGTAACTTGGGCATCAGTGACAAATTTTTCCAGACCCTTATGAATCTCTTCTCGAAGTTCCTTCACCGTCTTACCGGCGGCCTGTACCTCATTAATAAGGGGATAGGAAATCTTGCCGTCGGGTCGGATGATAATCTGCTTGGTCAGTTCCGGCTCTTTCCAGACCGAGATCTCAATCAGGTCTTCCGGCCCTAATTGATAATTTTCCACGTCCACCACTTCCGCCACGGTAGCTTCGGCTGTCAGTGAGGGATTCAAGCGATGACTACATCCAGCTGCCAGCGCTAACAGCGCCAACCCCCAGGTGCCATATACCAAAATTCTCCCTAACATTTTCATGATAGCATTCCAGTTGTTAGAACATTGGCCTTTTTTAAGATTTGGGATTATATACATAATGTCGGATTTCACTCCATAATTTTGATATTTAAGTAATTTTCCGTTGGAATGTCAAGAATTTAATTCACCGCTAGTTCACAAACCTTAAATTAATATTCATGCAGAAACTCACCTTCCCCAGGAGCCACATTTTTCACCCCCACCATAAACCTCCCCGATCAAGGAGAAAGGGAAAACGGGTTTCCCTATGAATAACAATTAAGCGCCTTGCACCATTATTATCTCCATCGGCCTAAAACCGAAAAAACATGACTAATTAGTTGACATCCGAAAACTCCGAAATTCCCTCGCGGGGCGAGCGGGGCGAGGGTTAGGGTGAGAGGTTATTATGATTAATTTCCGGACCTTACTCACCCTCACCCTCTCCCTCGAGAGAGAAGGAAAATATGAGGTTTCCGGATGAATACTATTTAACCAAGATTTTAAGAATCATTGGGAACCGTCTGATTTTGCTTTCTTAAACAAATTTTTATAATTCTTATAATTTATAAATCTAGCTGATGGACCCGATTGCCGACCACTTGGTTTTTCGTCTAAAGCCGCAATAAACCCCGACTGGTCAAAAGATCAACTTCAAGCCCTGTGCCAAATGATAATTTACCACACCAGCCAGAAAGATTTATTCGAAATACCCGCCTATTAGGATTAGATTTTCAAGTATCTTTAATATCGAAATTTTGCCCCCTAAAACCGGGCCATCCCAATGTAAAGTAGCGAAGCAAACGAACATTATAAATATAACCATCTCATATTGCTACTAATTTTAAATCAGTCAATGGAGTGTCAACATATTGAAACAGCAATAGCTGGATGACGCATATCTGGATGATATTATTAACAGAAAATTTGTTCAGATTTATTAACATAACAGTTCAATTTTTTACTCATCTTCTACAGTCATTGGCCAAAAACCAAGGATAACTAATTGAAATTACGTTCTCAGAGAGTGCATTTGGGGAAAATGCGGTGCCAACAAATTAAATATATACGAGATAATATCCTTGATATAAAAAGTTTAAAGTGGCATTATTGCGGTGACTCATGAGAGGAGGCGCCGCATGTTTGTGCGAGTCAACGGCGCGGAAAATGCGGTGCCAAAGGATACTCGCGCCTATGCAACTAGTTAATATATCTACCTTTCACAAAGTCGACCGGAAAAGATGAGTCAGATCGTCCACCATGCCGCCGGCAAAACATTGCCCAAAGGCATAGGTTTCATGCTGAACATTATAACCCGCACCCAAGCGGCCAAGTCAGAGTCTGCGATCCACAGAGACCCCCAGGCCACTAAAGAGGTAGGATCGTTTGGCGGCGGCGGCCACGGTGGATCTGTGCTCGATCCATGGTCAAAAGACCAGCAATAGGTTGCTCAAGCCCTAATAATTCGACCACAAATTTCATTGTCGGACTTGACATTTTGATTACCTTTATGTTAGAAAACCTTAATGTTGGGTTTTAAAGTAGGCCTAGAGCTTGGATCCAAGGGCAATGGACTGAGACTCGCTGGGAGGCAAGAGGAGTAAAAGCTCCAGCGGTAAAGTCTGGAGCTTTTTTGTCAGTTAAGGTTTGACATTGGAGATCATCCGAAATCCCCAGGACATGCAGGATCAGGCCCTGAAGTGGCGGGCCGCGGGCCAGCGCATTGTGCTGGTGCCGACCATGGGGTTTTTCCATCAGGGACATCTGAGCCTGATGGAATATGGCCGTAAGGTGGGGGATTGTCTGGTGGTCAGCCTGTTTGTCAATCCCACCCAATTCGGGCCCCAGGAAGATTTAGCCCAATATCCACGGGATTTTGACCGGGACTGCGAATTGGCCCAACAGATAGGGGTGGATGTGCTATTTGTCCCTGAAGCCGAATCCATGTACCCGCCCGGCTATCAGACTTATGTGACCGTCGAAGAGGTAACGCAAGGACTGTGCGGCGCGTGTCGGCCAACGCATTTTCGCGGCGTTACCACCGTGGTCCTCAAATTATTCAATCTGGTCCAGCCCCAGATCGCGGTTTTTGGTGAAAAAGACTATCAACAATTAATAACTATCCAACGGCTGGTAGTTGATCTTAATCTGCCCCTCGCGGTAGTGGGTCGTCCCATTGTCCGGGAAGCGGACGGCTTGGCCATGAGTTCCCGCAACCTCTACCTGAATCCGACCGAACGCCAAACCGCCCTCTGCCTGTACCGGGCAGGCCAGGCGGCCCAGAAGCTGGTCGCCGGTGGGGAGGTGGCCCGGGAGCGAATTATGGCCGTGGTGCAGCAGTTGCTTAATCATAGCCCGGAAACCATTATAGATTATATGGCGCTGGTTGACCCATCGACTTTAGCTGAGATTGACACGGTTCGGGGCGCCGCCCGTTTGGCTCTGGCCGTACGGATCGGTCAGACCCGCTTGATTGACAATTTTCTATTAGAGGAATCCAGATCATGATGCGCACCATGCTCAAATCCAAAATTCACCGGGCGACGGTTACCGAGTCCGATCTGCAATATGAAGGTTCGCTGACCATTGATGGCCGCCTGATGCAACTGGCCAATATCCTGCCTTATGAAATGGTCCATGTCTATAACATCAACAATGGCGAGCGTTTTCAAACTTATGCCTTGGAGGGCGAGGCGGGTAGCGGCATAATTTGTTTGAATGGCGCTGCGGCCCGCAAAGGTGCGGTTGGAGACCTGATTATTATTACCACCTATGCCACCTATTCCGAGGCCCAACTTCAAGAGTACCAACCCCTGATCATCTTTGTGGATGCCCACAATCAGGCCCGGATACCTTTTCCCACGAGATCCTTGTCTGTTTAATAATTTCTTGGGATTTATAGAATTTCTTGTTATAATGTAAAGTTTAAACGAGTTATTATGGAGACAAGGAGCTTAATTTATGGCACTTTCTGATTTTTTGTTTTCCTCGGAATCGGTAGCCGAAGGACATCCTGATAAAGTTGCTGATCAGATTTCCGACGCCATCCTGGATGCGATCATTGCCCAGGATAAATATTCTCGAGTTGCTTGTGAAACCCTGGTGACTACGGGCATGGCCTTTATCGCCGGAGAAATTACTACCACAGCGGCGGTAGATATGCCGGGTATCGTGCGCGAAACCATCAAAGAGATCGGCTATAACGATTCGTCCATGGGCTTTGATTGGGAAACCTGCGCGGTGATTACATCTATTGATAAACAATCCCCGGATATTGCCATGGGTGTCGATGGTCGGGGTTTATTACCGGAGCAAGGCGCTGGCGACCAGGGCCTGATGTTCGGCTATGCCTGTGATGAGACTGAGGAATTAATGCCGATGCCTATCTGGTATGCCCATCGGCTGGCGGAACGGCTGGCCTATGTCCGCAAAACAGGGGTTCTGCCCTTTCTGCGGCCGGATGGCAAGACCCAGGTGACCATCCGCTATGAAAACAGCCTGCCCAAAGCCGTGCATACCGTGGTGGTGGCCGCCCAACACAATCCGGATGTGACCCGCAAGCAGGTCGAAGAGGGGGTGGTGGAGGAAGTCATCAAAAAATCGATCCCGGAGCACCTGTTGGAAGCTAATACCAAATTTTTGGTCAATACGACCGGGCGTTTTGTCGTTGGTGGACCTTTAGGGGATTGTGGCATGACGGGCCGCAAGATCATCGTCGATACGTATGGTGGAGCCGGATATCATGGCGGCGGCGCCTTTTCCGGTAAAGATCCATCCAAGGTCGATCGCACCTCTTCTTACATGCTTCGGCACGTGGCCAAAAATGTGGTAGCCGCCGGCCTGGCCAAACGCTGCGAAGTTCAGGTGGCTTATTCTATCGGGTTGCCGGACCCACTGTCGATCATGGTTTATTCCTATGGCACCGGGAATATTCCGGATGCCCAGCTGCTGGACATCATCAAAAGCACTTTCAACTTCAAGCCCGCGGCCATGATCAGCTATCTGAATATGCAGCGCCCGATTTTTAAGAAGACTGCCTGTTACGGACATTTTGGCCGGGCGGACGAAGAATTTACCTGGGAACATACCGATCGCGTGGAGCTCCTCAAGGAAAAAGCCGGTCTGTGAGTTGCAATCGATTCTATCTTCCGGCGGGGCAGAGCTGAGGCATACCCCGCCATTTTTATGAAATCTCTTTAGTTATGTTTTGAGGTATAAATATGGATTATGATGTCAAGGACTTATCTCTAGCCGAGAAGGGTAAGCTCAGAGTCGAATGGGCCCGCCAGGATATGCCGGTGCTCAGTGCTATTGCGGCACGCTTCGCAAAAGAAAAACCTTTACAGGGTTTGCGCCTGGCCGCCTGTTTGCATGTCACCACCGAGACCGCGGTGCTGATGACTACCCTGAAGGCGGGCGGGGCCGAGCTCCGTCTGTGTGCTTCCAATCCCTTGAGTACCCAGGATGACGTGGCTGCCTTTCTGGCCAAATTTGAAGAAGTCCCTACCTTCGCCATTAAAGGTGAAGATGGTGATACTTATTATAAACATATTCACGCCACCCTTGATCTTAAGCCGATGATCACCATGGATGACGGTGCTGATCTGGTGTTCAGTGCCCACAGCAAGCGTCAGGAACTCCTCCCGGGCATTCTAGGCGGCACTGAAGAGACCACTACCGGGGTTATTCGCCTCAAGGCCATGGCGGCCCAGGGGGTGTTGAACTATCCCATGATCGCGGTTAACGATGCCCAGAGCAAATTTTTGTTCGACAACCGCTATGGCACCGGCCAGAGCACCATCGACGGCATCCTGCGGGCCACCAACCGCCTGATGTCGGGCAGTGTCTTTGTCGTCTCCGGATATGGCTGGTGCGGCCGCGGGGTAGCGATGCGGGCCCGCGGCATGGGGGCGCGGGTGATTATCTGTGAAGTCGAACCCTTGCGGGCCTTGGAAGCGGTGATGGACGGCTACCAGGTCTTGCCGATCGCGGCCGCCGCCCAGGTCGGGGATATCTTCTGTACCCTGACCGGGGACATCAATGTTATCCGCCAGGAACATTATCTGACCATGAAGGATGGCGCTATTGTGAGCAATTCCGGACACTTTAATGTAGAGCTGGATCTGCCCGGTCTCAAGGCGGTCTCCACCGGTGTCCGGCGCATCCGGGATTTTGTTGAGGAATACACCCTGACTAATGGCAAGCGGGTCAACGTCTTGGGTGAAGGCCGCCTGGTCAATCTGGCCGCGGCGGAAGGTCATCCCTCCACAGTGATGGATATGAGTTTTGCCAATCAGGCCCTGTCCGCCGAATATATCTTCAAGAATCACCAAAACTTTGAGAAACAGGTCTATTCGGTGCCGGTAGAAATTGATAGAGAGATAGCCCGGCTCAAACTGGCGGCCATGGGAATCGAGATCGACACCCTGACCCCGGAACAGGAAAAATATCTGGCCTCTTTCGATCTGGGGACTTAAGTGGCCCAGTGTTCAACTACCTAATGGTTAGCTAACCGAGAACATAAGGACGAGAAGAATTGACCACTGCGGAAGATGGTGAGTCTTGGGGTTATCTTTCTGAAATCGGTCTTAAAAGTGATCTGCGCGGGATCGAAGCAAAAACCGTGGTGGGGACCTTGGGGGCAGCCAAAACCCGGGCTCAGGCTCTGGAATTGGCTCCCCAGGCGCACCGCTTGGCGGCTCAGGTTATCTGGCGAGTTGAACAAGAACTGGGCGACCTACTCCCGCCGGTGGCCTGTAAAGCCGGTTGCTGTTTCTGTTGTTATCACCAGATCTTGATCTCTCCCCCCGAGGCGGTCCTGATCGGTGATTTCCTGGAAAAGAACTTCAATGAGCGGCAGCGGCAGGCGCTGGCCGCCAAAGTGCAAAAGAACCTGCAGCTCATTGCCGGGAAGGACCTGAAAGCCATAGTGCATCTCCGACCGCAACTAAAGTGTGCATTTTTACAGGATAACCGTTGCACTATTTATGCGGTCCGGCCCCTGGGCTGCCGGGCCTGGAGCTCAAAGCGGGCCGAGCAATGTCAAATCGGCCTGGAAACCGGCGACCCGTTAGCGGGCATTGGCGGCTATATCCACCGGCAAAAGATCGCGGTGGATATCCATAACGGGCTTTTACAGGGGACCAAAGCCCTGGGCCTGGAATCCGGTTATATGGACCTAGCCGGGGCCGTCAATCTTCTGCTCCAGAATGATCTGGCCGATCTGATCCAGCGCTGGCTGAACGGTGAGGAAGTATTTTCACCGGTCATGGATTATCGGGTCTAAGGGTTTTGTCCTATCTGGCCCTGCCCGGCGCCCGGCTCGCAAAGGAGGAAGTATGACCGCGATTAAATTCGGAACCTCGGGCTGGCGCGGACTTCTGGCCGAGGATTTTACCTTTGCCAATGTTCGTCTGGTCTGTCAGGCCATCGCTAACTACTTAAGGCAAGCGGGTCTGGGGTCCCAGGGAGTGATGGTCGGTTATGATACTCGCTTTTTGTCCGAGAGCTTTGCCGCCGCCGCGGTGGAGGTTATGGCCGCCAATGGCGTGGCCAGCTTCCTGACTACTCGGGATGTGCCGACCCCGGTTGTGACCTTTGCCATTATTCACGGGCATCGGGATGGCGGGATTAATTTCACCGCCAGCCATAATCCGGCTCCTTATAATGGCCTCAAGTTTTCTCCGGCCTGGGGCGGGCCGGCCCCCACCCCGGTGACCAATGCCATCGAAGCCGCTATCCAGGGGATAACTTACAACGATGTCAAGATCTTGCCCATGGCCGAAGCCCGGTCCCAGGGCCTGGTCACCGATATTGACCCGCGGGAAGACTATTTTCTGGATCTGGCTACCAAAATAGATATCGGCTTACTCAAAAAAGCCGGAATCAAGGTGGTGGTGGACCCGATCTATGGCACCGGTCGCGGCTATCTGGATCGGTTTTTGCGGGACGCCGGGGTAACCGTGGAAACGCTGCACGATCAGCGGGACCCTTATTTCGGCGGCCATCAGCCCGAGCCTTCGGAAGTCATCCTGGCCGAGTTGCAGGAACGGGTTAAGGCCAGCGGTGCTAACCTGGGGCTGGCGGTGGATGGCGATGCCGACCGCTTCGGGGTCGTTGATAGTCAGGGAGATTACCATGAGGCTAACGAGATCTTGGCGTTATTACTGGATTATCTGGTAGAAACGCGGGGCTGGAAAGATGGCGTCGCCCGCAGTGTCGCCACCACCCACCTCATCGACCGGGTGGCTGCCTACCATGGCCTGCCGGTATATGAAACACCGGTGGGCTTTAAATATCTGGGGGATTTTATTCTCAAAAACCAGGTCACTATGGTCGGCGAAGAGAGCGAGGGCTTCTCCATGAAAGGCCATCTACCCGAAAAAGATGGTATTCTGGCCGACCTGCTGGTGGCCGAAATGGTGGCCCGCAAAGGCCAGGACCTCCCGCAGTTGCGGGACCAACTGTTTGCTCGGGTCGGCCCGGTCTACAGCCGGCGGGTCAACCTGCGGTTAACCAATGAAGCCAAAGAACGTTTACTGGCTCGCCTGCCCACCCCGCCGGCACAAATCGCTGGGCTGACCGTGGCCCAGCATGTGACCATTGATGGCCATAAATATATCCTTGAGGATGGCAGTTGGCTGTGCCTGCGGCCTTCGGGTACTGAGCCCGTGGTCCGCCTCTACCTCGAAGCCCATAGCCCTGAAGCCTTAGAGAAGTTGCGGCGGGCCGGTGAAGCCCTGGCCAGAGAGATCTAAATCATCATGCTGGAGATGAAATCCGCCATCGACATCGCCCTGATGGTGGTGGTGTTGTTCTTTTCGGTGATTGTCCATGAGGTGTCGCATGGCTATGTGGCTCTGCTCAATGGTGACCCGACGGCCAAGATCTATGGCCGCTTGAGTTTCAATCCGCTAGTGCATATCGATCCCATCGGCACTATCCTGGTCCCGGCGATTCTCTTGCTCAGCCATGCCGGCATCCTTTTCGGCTGGGCCAAACCGGTGCCGGTTAATCCGCTCAATTATCGCAACTATCGTCAGGGAGAAATCACCGTCAGCATTGCCGGCCCGCTGAGCAACATTCTGTTAGCGGTGATCTTTGCGCTGGTGCTGCGCCTGGCCGGTAACAATCCGGGGTTGGTTTATTTGTGCTATTATGGTTGTATTATCAATATCTTCCTTTTTCTATTCAATCTTATCCCCATTCCTCCCCTCGATGGTTCCCATGTGCTCCTGCACCTGTTGCCCCATCCCCTGGACCGCTACTATGCTCAACTGGAACCGGTAGGATTTATTATCATTCTGATCCTGCTCTATACCGGGGTACTAAATTTTATCATCATGCCGATCTTTCGCTTTCTGGCGGCCCTGTTGTTAAGTTGACGGGAGTCAGAAAATTGGTTAAAAAATGGAATAACGACAAAAGGGATAGTTATCAATTGCAAGTAAAAAAGGGCATCTGATAGAATACCTCCCCTTAGGGACGACCTGCCGGGTCGCTCCTGCCTCAGCAAACCACCAGGAGGCTGCCATGATTATCTGCCGGCTCCGTGAGTTGATGGAAAAACATCAGATTCTGGATTTTGGACGATTGGCCAAAGAAACCGAAATCACCAAAGACGTCCTGGTTCGCCTGGCGGAGAATCAATGGCACCAGGTGCGCCGGGAGCATCTCGACCGCCTGTGCCAGTATTTCGATTGCGGGATAAAAGACCTGCTGGAATACCAGGCCTATGAGGAAAGTGTTTTACCGGCTTAGGAATAAATCGGTAATTTTAATTTCGTACTTCTGGAACTTGGCAACCGGTTTTTGTTCCCAAGTCAACCCATTAGAAGGTTAAGCGATTGTAATACTTTAACTTTTAAACCGAAAAGTCGGTTTCTTAAGGGCAGGCCCGTTCGATCTCCTCAACTACCCGCTTTGCCGCCTCGACCGGATTAGCCGCTCGGCGTATGGGTCTCCCGACCACAATATAATCGGCCCCGGCCTGGATTGCTTCGTAGGGGGTGACCACCCGCTTCTGATCGTCAGCCGCCACCACGCTCCAGTCCGGGCGGATCCCCGGACAGATGGCCAGAAAATCCGGGCCAAAACGCTCTTTAACGGCCTTGACTTCTTGACCGGAACAGATCACCCCGCGGCACCCGGCCGCTTGGGCAAACCGGGCCCGCAACAGCACCAGTTCGGTGGGGTTTAAGGCGTAGCGGCGATCATATCCCAGGGCCAGCAGATCATCACTGGAAAGACTGGTGAGCACGGTAACGGCCAGAAACTTGACCCCGTTCTGCAGGGCGGCTACGGTCTCTCGCAGCATCTGCCGGCCCTGATCGCAGTGCACCGTAAAGAAAGTTACGTTTTTGAATAAGCGGTGCTGCGCCGCCTTCAAGGTGGCGGGGATATCGTTAAATTTCAGATCCAGGAAATAGCCGCCGGGCAGTATTTCGGCGATGGTGTTCAGAAACGGCAAGCCTTCAGCGACAAACAGCTCCAGCCCCACCTTAAACAGCCCTACCTGGCCCTGAAGCCGCTCAATCCAATCTAAAGCCGCTTCCCGGCTTGAAACATCCAAAGGAAATATTAAACGATCTTTGGGCTCCATGATCATCTCCAACTAGTGGAAAAACCAATTAGTGAGTAGATATTATTGCCATATACTCACACCTGGGCAAAAAAACCTGAGCGCCATTAAAACCCTTAATGTGCGTAATTTCAAATTAGAGAAAATTCCAAAATTGACAAAATAAAAAAAAGTGTTAAGAATACGATTATCTTGACCAAGAGAGTTTTTTAATTTTCCAAATCAGTGGGCCATTTAACCTTGTCAGAGCAATTAGTCTATCGTGACCGCGAATTGAGCTACCGCGAAAAACTGGTATATCTACTCAGCCAGGAGTTAGACTTCCATTGCCACGACAGCAATTACGCCAGTCATGATTTCCATGCTTTTCCAGCTAAATTTCCACCCCAATTGCCTAGAAAGTTCATCTTGGAGTTGACTAACCCCGCAGATCTAGTGCTCGACCCGATGATGGGCTCAGGAACTGCGGTTTTAGAAGCATACATTAATGGTAGACATGGCGTAGGAGTGGATATTGACCCTCTGGCATTGAAGATTGCCAAGGCTAAAGTCAATGCCATTGCGCTTAACCCCCATCCGAGAAGTTAACCATCCCCAGCTAGT
>MUKC01000035.1 GCA_002049795.1 Desulfobacca sp. 4484_104
ACCCCTTTTCCACTATATTGCCCAGCAGGTCCGAGAAAAACAGGTGCTGGGAGTGGTCAGCGACCCGGTTTATATTTCATCTATCCATCATGATCAGGACCGGGAGCAAGCTACGGCCCGTCTGATCGCCTCGTCCGATGGCTCTCCTCTGGGTGACGGTCGCCTGGAAAGTTCCCTAAATCGGGCACTGGCCCGTAAACTGTTGCCCTGGGTATTGACCTCTGGACTGACTCCCAACCAGATTACCATTGCCGGTCTGTTGCTGGGTTTGATGGCCGCCCTGGGTTTTGCTGTTGGCACCTATGGGACTTCCCTTGTCGCTGGTCTCTTGTTGCCCCTGGTCATGGTACTGGATTGCTTGGACGGCACCGTGGCCCGCCTGAAATTTCAGGAATCACGCCTGGGGGCCAGGCTCGATCTTTATGGCGACACTATTCTCAATCTGTTAATCTTCTGGGGCATTGCCGTGGGTCAATATCAGGCTTCCGGGCAATTGCGGTTTCTGGGATCAGGGCTGTTGCTGACCCTGGGTTATCTGGCCTGTTGGTGGTCGTTGGAGCCCGCCGGAGCGCGGCAGTGGGATCCGACCCATTCGCCCCCGGGGGCTCGCCTGCACCCCTCGACGCTCAAAAAAGCCGGCAAAATCCTGGAAGAGGCGGTCAGCCGGGACTTTTTCTATATTATAATGTTCTGTGCCATATTAAACATTTTGGATTATCTGTTTATCGGTATCGCAGTGGGAACGAATATCTTTGCCCTATTTTTATGGTGGCGGCAAACGCATGGTTAAGCTTAAGATTCTGTTGGTGGTTGTAGCCACCTTTTTTCTGATCTGGATGCTGCACGCCGTGGGTTGGCAGGCTCTGGTGCAACACCTGCGGCTGATCGGCTGGTATTGGCCGCTGATCCTGTTGCCCTACTTACTGGTCAACCTGATGGATGCCATTTCCTGGCGCTTGACCATCGATTCCCCCCCGGCAGCGGTCACCATCCGACATCTGTTTTTTAACCGCCTGGCCGGAGAAGCCATCAACGTCCTCACGCCGACGGCCAGCCTCGGCGGCGAGCCTTTGAAGGCCCTGATGCTGCAAAAACGGGGGGTAGCGCTGACCAATGCCACCGCCTCGGTAATCATCAGCAAAGGCATACTGGTGTTAAGCCTGGTGGTCTATATTCTCCTGGGTCTGGCCCTGGCTCCATTTCTCTTTGTGCTGCCGTCTCATTGGCTGTTGTTGCTTATCCTGGCGGCCCTGGGTTTGGGGGTGGCCGGATTGATCTTTGTCTTAGGACAGAAACATGGACTATGCCAGATGGGTATGAAGTTATGCCAGAAAATCAGATTCATACCCCGGTTTTTACAGGACCAAGAAGCCGCACTCTGTCGCCTCGACGCCCAGATGGCCACCTTTTATCAGCATCATCAGCGCAGGTTTTATCTGGCCCTGGGTTTTTTTCTGCTAGGCTGGCTATTTCATGGCTTCGAAGTATATATCATCTTTTATTTACTGGGTCAGCCGCTCACCTGGGTGACCGCCCTGTGTCTTGATGCCCTGGCGATTCTGATCACCTCGCTGGCCTTTTTTATTCCTGGGAACCTGGGGGTGCAAGACGGCGGCAATATCTTGTTGACTATGGGACTACACCTGGGGGCTATCCTGGGGGCCACTTTCAGCGTCATCCGCCGCCTGCGGGAAGGCTTCTGGCTGGCCGTCGGACTGGTGGTGTTGGCCTATGAGAAGTAGGCGGTAAAGATATCAATCAATCCAAAGAATGGCTAAGTTTACCGTAAGCTAAATTTGCAATGACCAAGATTTGATCCGAGAATCATTAAAGCGAGAGCAGATTAGATCTGACACCGGGGAATATAACTTTAACTGTCGCCAGTGTCATATATACAGCTATAATTTCAATATCAGAACCAGGTGAGAAATTTTGTAATGTTCTATATATAGCAGATATTAGCCTCTTAATATCAGGCATTCATATTAGCCACGATTGAGGGAATCAAAGGAGGTTAGCGTTAGATGAATTACTGATTAGCCAGTCTCAGCAGGCGACGGTAGATCACTGGTATCAACCCTTAAGACATCGACTTCATGATAAGCCTTGTGCTCACCATTTAATAGCACTTCAAAGCGAAGAACCCCCGGCCCATCTATTGGAAAGCCCTGGAGCCTTTGAATTACACGATGTCTACGAGAATCAAATCTGAAGTTAGTCGGGAACTCATACTGCCTACTATTTGGCAGCATGATGCGTAGCATGCATTGAAAGTCCCGTCCCTCGTCACCGCCCTCTGCCATCCAAAGGCTAATGGCTGCAGCAGACCGCAGCACCAAAGGAAAATTAGGCCCCGCTATCTGTTCAAGTACGTTGAACAGGCTCAACCGGTTGGTTTGCTGGTCGACGCTCAAATCCTCAGAAACTAGGAAAAATTCCATATGTGCCATAGTCAAGCCGCAGCCTTGAAGATATCCGTTCTTGTTGTAACCATCGGAAGCCTATCTATGCACCTGGGTGAGGACGCATCAGGCTGGATTGGCCCAACCTTGAATTCAGCAACTGTATTGGATATTAGGATTTCCCGACGCCGTTGCAGACATAGCGCAGCCACACGGGGACTTATGGGCATCTCGGCAATCTTTAGTACTGAAAGCTCAGAAAGGAAATCCTCGGCTGCGGGCATGGGCAGGGTTTCGAGAACCACCGCCAGGGCGCAGAATGCCGGCTCATGCGGGAAATAAGTTTTTGGTTTGAGATCGATTAGTCTCTCCCGCACGTACTCCTCAATAGCTCGCCGCGCCTCGCCCGCATTATCAAAGAGATGACGCCTAATTGCTGCAATGTCGCTGCGAGCGCGCAGGATGGCATAAATAGCATTTGGCGTTGCAAGGGTAAAAACTGTTTGTGCGATTTCATCTGAGTCAAGTTCAGTCAGGGTCATAAGGGTTAATCCTTTCAAGCTTTCAAGGTCGATCAGTCCAAATCTCGATCGAGCATTCTCTTATATCATCGGGAACGTCAAGGAAATGGTGAATATCTTCGCCAAAAACGTTCCCCCACTTGCTAAGCACCCATGGCATTTTAGATGATTCTAATTGTAGTTGCCTAAGTTCCAGGGCCATTGCGGCGTGCAGAGTATTACCATCAAGGCGGTAAAGAATTACGTCACCGTGCTGAATCTGCTCTTCAGTAGCCAACCTGCGATAGCCGTCGTCGGTCAGTATTTTAGAAAGTTCGCTCTCATCATAGATCGCTGTCCGGCGGCTCGCCCATACCAATCCGAAACAATTGTAAACTCCGCAGGCAGGCTTCCGGTTGATCCAGCTATAGTACTTCCTCCGTAACAGGTCATAACGTTCCCGGGTCAGTACGTCGGGCTCACACGATTGGCTGTTCTCTACATTGCGACCCGCACGGGTCTGAAGAATGATTCCTTTCCGAGGAGTCCCGACTAGTCGCGCCATCTCAAGCATCTGAATATCCCAGAGAGTGCTTAAAGGTCTCGCAAAAACTATTTTAATAGTATGGCATGAGAATGAGAAAATCCAGAGCAAACGGGCGGAAATGACACTTTATTGACGTAAACCTGAAGATTTCGCAAATCCTTTCACCCCCACTTCAGTTACCGGATACCTTGCCACTTTCAACAATTATCCCTTCCCCCCGAAAATTCCATGTAAGGTTGGGATAAAGGTAAGGATAATAACAAATATTTAAATATTTCGGCCCCCCGGGATTCCAGAGGGCCGTGAGCGATTATCTTGTTATTGTGCGATCTTTTTGCCGCAGCGGGCGCAGACGAGATCTTTTTCTTTGGCCTCCTCGGCGGAGATGGCGTCGATGAATCCCCGCATCATAGTGACTTCTTCGTCCATCTTCATACAACCCCGACAAACCGGATCCTTATCAATCCATGCCCCAATTGGATTTTCTACCGCCATTTGATAATCCTCCTTTATTATGGTTTCGCAAGTTTACTAGAGAAAGGCATCCGCCACTCAGATTTTGTTAATTTTAGCACAAACCTGACCCTTTGAAAAGCATAAAAAACCATCTCGGTTGCGCCAGCGCTGAAAATTTCCCCAGGCTTAGGTAGGGACGACCCGCCGGGTCGCCCCTACCAGCATTTTTATTTCGAGCTCGCCCGCGCGGCTTGAGCACCCTCCTTGAGTTTCATGCTCTGTTCGATCATCAGGATATATTTCAGATATTGCTGGCCGAAGTTCATTAAGGCGACATCGTCGGTTTTAATCGCGGTCAGGGTCTCGGCATCAACCTCAAAGACCTCCAGAAAACGGCTCTCAAAGATGTAGCGTCGGAAGCTATCCAAATCATAACTGGCCAGATAAAACATTGTCTGCTGCTTGGGGTCCACCGCCTTACGGCTCTGGGCGTCACGGCGCAGCATCATGGCCTTCCACTCCGCATTTAACTCATCGTATTGCGCCACCCCTTGATCGTCGCGCCAGGATTCTACAGTCCATAGATGGTCTTCTTGGAAACCCAAACAATGCTTTTCCATAATCAGGAAATAAAACTCCTCAATGCCCTCTTCCAGCTGTAAGGTTCCCTGGCCGATGGGATAATAACGGCAGGCCGCGGGGCGGTCGGCATAGATGGTGCAGCCCTCGGGAGTCACAAACGGGCAGAGATTGTCCTGATCCTGCCGCATTTTGAGGAAAACAATGGGCAGGCCCGACCGTTCCTCAATTTCCTCCCGGGTATATTGTCTTAAAAACTCGCCGGAACTTAGGCCCATGCGTTGCTTCAGACGGATGATATCATAAGGGGTTAAAATGAGATTGATCCGACTACAACATTTAGTATAACAGGAGATGCCCGGACCACATTTAAATCTGAACTTGCTGTTTAAACTCATTTTAACGGGTTTGACATCCCGCATGCTGGACGACGTGTACATAAAAAAAATTTCCTCCGTAAGTTTGGCCTCGCGCGGCCTGGATGGTAATCTATTTCTTTATAACATTTATCCCCGGCAACTCCTAAAACAAAAGGGCCGGTCTCCCGGGAGAAACCGGCCCTGGTCATAATCAATTTGTTTATGTTGCTCTTTACCCGGCTTTTACCAATTATTCCCGCTCCGCCAGTTTGGCGTATATCATGGCAGTCGCCCGGTACACCATATGCGCCATCTTAGTGTATGGGGCATAGAAAAATAGGAAAAATACCGACACCAGATGCAGGTAATAAGTGGGATAGGCCAGGGTGGCCAGTCCCATCCAGCGCAGCACCAGACATAAGGCCCCGGTTACCGCCACTGCCGCGATTACCCAAATCAAGAGCCAGTCAAAGTAGCTACCCGGCCCGGCATTTTCCGGCGGGTTTTGCCGGTCGCGAATCACCAGCCAGATACCCCACAACAGACTGATGGCACTGGGGATGGCCAGCCACTTGATCGGGTCGGTAATTGCATAGGGTGATTCCTTATGGAAAATCCATTCGTAGCTGGAGGCCCAGGCAGTGACAATAAACAGTCCCACAAAACCCAGGAACACCAACAAGTGCGACGTGGAACGATTAAAATAGGTAGTACACTTGCGAAAGCGGTTGTGGAACAGGATGTCCTTGACGACCTCGGCCACGGCCAGCCAGACATTTTCCTTGAGCCGGACTTTCCAGGGATTAACGTTGAGATCTTGCCAGTAGGCCATTACCCCTTTGGCGAACACCGCCACGGCATAGGCCGCCGCGCCTAAGAAGATAAAATCAACATAGGGCCAGGGTTTGAGCATTTTGGAATAAACTACCGGCCCCTCCGGGCTGAAATTACCGAAATAGTGAATCGCCGCCCCGATTAAGATTAAGGGGAAGGCAATCAAGAAAAGCAGATATTTCGGGTCATTGACCATCTCAGCCAGGAAGGTGGGGGTGGAATAGTGCTCGATGGCGACCTGACGAACCGCCCCTAACACCTCACCCGGCTTGGCCCCCCGAGGGCAATAGGCCGTGCAATCGCCACAGAAGTGGCACAGCCAGATATCCGGATCTCTGACCAGTTGATCCTTCAGCCCCCAACTTGCCCAGATCATCTCCTTGCGGGGAAAGGGCCGGGAGTCGGGGGAGAGATTGCAGACCACCGAGCAGGTGGCACACTGGAAACACTTTTTCAGAGATTCGCCCCCGGCGCTCTGGATACGTTTAATAAACTCAATATCAGGTTTAACTACCATTTCCTCTGCCATGGAACAAACCTCCTAGAACTCCTTGAATGGGTTCTCCCCAATCTCTTCTACCCGCGCGATAAAATCCCCGATGATTTTGGGGATGCGGTCAAAATCATCAATCGCCACTTCGACCAACATGGCCCGCTCCGATTCAAGGGCCAGGCGATCCAGGGTCTCTTGCAATTTGCCCATCCGTTCGTTGGCCAGTTCGCTGCCTTTGGCAAAGTGGCACTGATAATCCTCCCCGAACTTGCAGCCCAGCAGCAGGACGCCATCGATCCCGCGGGACAGGGCGTCGGCAATCCACACCAGGTTAAAAGACCCCAAGCAGCGGATGGGGATGAAGCGAATACGCGGATCGTATTGTAACCGATGCAACCCCACGGCATCCAGGGCCGGATAGGCGTCGTTTTCGCAGACCACCCCCAGCAGTCGGAAGCCTTCCTCAGGGACGTCCATGGCCTTGATCATGGAGCCGACAATATCGACGCTCAGATCCTTGAAGGAAATGATCCGTTCCGGACAGGCGCCCATACAAGTACCGCAGCGGCGACAGCGATTGATCTTGAAGTACGGGGTCCCTTTCTCGTCTTCGTCAATGGCTCCGAACGGACATTCCTCTGTACAGCGCTTGCACTGCGTACAACGTTGCATAAAGGGGTCGGGGAAGGTAACATCCCAGGACCGGGGGTGAACGGCGATACCCTTTTCGGTGTGTTCCAGACACTGGACTGCTTTGAGCGCTGCTCCCGCCGCGTCTTCCATACAGGTAGCTATATCCATCGGTTGCCGCACACACCCGGCCGCATAAATACCGGTACGCCGGGTTTCGTACTGGAAGCAGATAAAATTGGAGTCGGCAAACCCGTCATAAAGGTCCAGATCGGGCAATCCCAGACCCTGACGGTAAGTAAGGTTAGTAACCGGATCGTCCAGAGTGGTAGGTACCATGCCGGTGGCCAACACCAACAGATCGGCTTCGAACTTGACCTTTTCCCCTAGCTGGGTATTTTCGGCGTGGATGTAAATATTACCGTTATCGGCCAGGCTGACCTCGGTGACATCACCCTTGGTCAACATTACTCCCGGATCGTTTTGCATATTTTTATAGAACAGTTCGTACTGACCCGGGGTCCGCATGTGTTTATGAATGATGTAGGCCAGGCCATCATTCAACTGTCGGACATAGTTGGCCTGTTTCAGGGAGGTCATGCAGCAAAAAGCCGAGCAGTAGGGCAGATGCTCCGGATCCCGAGAGCCGGCACACTGGATAAAGGCCACCCGCTTGGCCTCCCGACCATCCGAGGGCCGCAGAATCTTGCCTTTGTTGGCCAGCTCTTCCATCTGGATATTGGTGATCACGTCCGGTGACAGCCCGTAGCCCAGATGCCCCAACTTGGTAGCGTCGTACGGCCGCCAACCCGCGGCCATGATAATGGCCCCGATTTTGATGGTTTCAAGATTGCCATTGGTGTTAATGACGACATCGTACAGTCCTGGTTGGCCTTCGGTTGACTCTACTTTCGAGGAGGTCATCACCTTAATTTTGGGATGGGCCTGAACTTCTTTGATCTTGGAGAAGATCAGCGGCTCTTCGGGCACCTGATAGGGATAATTCCGGGGCGTCTGGCGATAGAGTTTGGCCCCGTAACCGCCCAGTTCCGCCTCTTTCTCTACCAGCACTGCGGAATAGCCTAGTTTGGCAACTTCGAGGGCCGCGCTACATCCGGTTATGCCGCCGCCGATGACCAGGACGGTCTTATCGATGGGGTCCCCGGCATAAGGCTCGGGGAGTTCCGCCCTTTTGGCTTTGGCACAGCCCATGCGGACATAATCCTCGGCCAGGGCCTGGGTCTCTTCATGGTTGGGCTCGTGGGACCAGACTACCAGTTCCCGCAGATTAACCCGCTCGATTAAGCAACCCGGGAAATCAAATTCCTCAAACTTGACGCGGGGAGAACAGGCCGCAATGACCAGAGTGTTGATCTCCTCGTTGGCGATTTCGTCCTGTAAAAATTTTATTCCCTCTGGGCTGCACAGGACATCGTGTTCTTTACAGACCGGGATCTTGCCCTCTTTAGTGGCAACCTTGAGCAACCCTTCGATATCCAGGGATTGCCCGATCTCGCATCCTTTGCAGACATAAAAACCTATCTTTTTCTCCATATCCTACCTACCTCCCAGGCTCTGCAGACACTTGATGGCGGCTCCGGTCCCCTCCTGGACAGATTTTGCTACATCCAGAGGGCTTTTCAAGGACCCGACGGCATAGACTCCGGGAGGGAGTGACGCCGGTATAACGAAACCGTCTTCGGTATAGGAGATATTCAGGGGCAGTTTCATGGCCTTAGTGGCTGGCACCATACCCAAGGCCAGCACCACCAGATCAAAGGTCTGCCGGACCTTATCCCCGGTTACCGTATCCTCAGCTTCGACGATAACCTTATCGGTCCCCGGTTCCTGGGTGACCTTGGCCACTTTCCCCCGGATCAACTGGACATTTTCGTCATCCCTAACCTTCCAGTAGAATTTTTCATAGCGTCCCGGGCTGCGGATATCGATGTAAAAAATACTGGCCTTGGCTTCTGGATCTTGTTCGCGTAGATAAGTTACCTGTTTCAAGGACGCCATGCAGCAGATATAGGAGCAATAGGGCAAGTGGTTTTCATCCCGGGAGCCGGCACATTGCACAAAGGCCACAGTTTTGGGCTCCTGGCCATCGGAAGGTCGTAAGATCCGGCCCTCCGTCGGTCCATTGGGCGACGCCAGTCGTTCCATCTGCATGTTGCTGATGACATTTTTCACCGTGCCAAAGCCCAGGTTGTCGATCTTGGTGGCATCATAGAGATCCCAGCCCCCGGCCAGGGCGATGGCCCCGACCTTGACATTGATGGTCTGGGGTTGCATGGCCAGGTCAATAGCATTGTAGGTGCACGCCTCTACGCATTTCGCACAGGCCGAGCCCAGACACACGGAATCGTCGATGACGTATTTCAAGGGAAAAGCCATATCAAAGGGGAGATAGGCCGCTTTGTTTTTATCCAGTCCATAGTTGAAATCATTGACCCGTTCCACCGGGCAGACTTCGGCGCATTTATTACACGCCACACAATTGTCATTTACATAACGTGGTTTGACTTTAATGGTAACGTCAAAATTGCCTTCCTGACCTGAGATTTGGGTGACCTCGGCCTGGGTGTAAAAAGTGATATCAGGGTTGGTTTTGATCCGGCGAAAATTGATCTCCAGCCCGCAAGTCGGGGGGCAGAGCTTCGGGAAATATTTATTTAACTGGGTTACTCTCCCACCCAGATACGGGCTTCTTTCCACGATCACGACTTGGGCGCCCGATTCCGCGGCTTCGAGCGCCGTGGTCAGGCCGCTCATCCCTCCCCCGATGACCAAAATTTTGCGGTCGTTCGGTGTCACGCCATTCCTCCTTAATTGCCTACATTAAAAAAACCCTGTTTGAATTTATCCGTTTACCTGGAGCGGCAGGGGAACAGGCCCAAATCCCTCAGTTCCTGCCTTCCGTCTTCCCCGGCCCCTCATTGGGGCTAGAGAAGCTTAGAAATAATTAGCCGTGGCCCCTAGGCGCCACGGCTTTTAAGGCAAAACGGCCCTGGACGTTTAGCGTTAGCAAGGCCTAGTCTGGGCCACCTGGTAATTTGTGGCACTTGGTAAATGTCTCCAGGCGCTTTTGGTAAGCGCCTGGAGTTGGAGTTTAATGTTAGGAAACTAACTGCTTATAAGGAACCTTCTTAATTTCCCACTCATTGGTGGCGGGATTGTACTTGGAATTGACAAAGCATTTCCAGTTGTCATCATCGATCTTGATGTAATCCGCCCGGTAATAATAACCCGGGTAGCGGGTTTCCTGCCGGAACAGAATGTGCCGCAGATGGGCCTCACCGGCCAGGATGCGGTGATAGTTCTCCCAGCAGCGCATCAGTTCATGCAGATCCTCCGCCGCCATCCGGGCCGCGTCTTCTTTCAGCATGGTCAGATTTTCCAGACCGGTTTTAAGGGAAGTCTCATTGGTAAAGTATTGGGAGGTTACCCCCGCACAGTACTCGTCCATGATCTTCTGTAACCGGGCCTGGAGATGACGCGGTTTGATGTAATTGGGGTTGACCGCCGGATCAGTGGTGTAGTTCTTGTACTTTTCGTAGATCTCGAAGGGCAGATAGATTTCGGCAATAACTTCATCTACATCCCGAGCGAATTCCAGCTTATCATCCTTGTGGTCTATAATGAAGGCGATAGCCGATTTGCCGGCGATCCGGCCTTCGGCATGGGAACCCGAGGAGAACTTATGCCCGGAGGCGCCAGTGCCGTCACCCGCAGTAAATAGCCCGGTTATGGTGGTCATCCGGTTGTAGCCCCAGTTCCACTCGGGCGGGGCCAGATCCGCCGGACCACTTACCCACAGACCGGCACAGCCGGCATGCGAACCCAGCAGATAGGGTTCCGAAGGCATGATCTCAGACTTTTTCTTATCCGGCTCGGTGTTGGTGGCAGCCCACAGCGACGCCTGGGAGATGGACATATCCAAGAAGTCTTCCCACGCCTCAGCCTCCAAATGCTTGAGTTCTTTCTTGCTCAGCACCTTGGCCAACTCGGCCATGGCTACATCGGTGTGCATATAGATCGGGCCGCGACCTTCCCGCATCTCGATCATCATGGCATGGTTACGCAGGCAGGTGCCCGGAGCATCGGCATAGCCGGGGTATTCTTGGCGTAGCCGTTCCTGGTTCTTGCTCATATACTCTTCGCCGGCGGCGTTGGTCGCCTGCGCCTTGAAGAACAGGAACCAGGCGCCGACCGGGCCGTAACCATCCTTGAACCGGGCCGGGACGAAGCGGTTTTCCATCATGGTCATTTCGGCGCCGATTTCTGCCGCCATGGCGTAGGTGGAGCCGGCATTCCATACCGGATACCAGGCCCGCCCCTGACCTTCGGCTACCGACCGGGGCCGGAAGACATTGACCACGCCGCCACAGGCGATCAATACGGCTTTGGCTTTAAAGACGTAGACCTTGCGACCATTAATTTAACGATGAACACCCGCTCATAGATGTTGTCCATGCCCAGAGCGTTTTTAGCAGCCTCAGCGACGACCACCTTATAGGATTCGCCGTTGATCATCATCTGCCAACGCCCCGAACGGCAACATTGACCGCCATCTTTCAGGGCCGGCAAACCTTCATCGATAGCCGTCTGACCGTCGACGGTGTGGCCTTCTTTATCTTTTTTCCAGATCGGCAGGCCCCATTCCTCGAACAGACCAGGTCTTCCCGGATGATGCCCATCAGGTCCTGACGGACGTAGCGCACATAGTCATCAACCGTATTTTCCGGCCGACAGCCCCATGGCTACCGCGCCACTGCGATCCATCGCGGCCTTGTCCACCAAGGTTACCTTGAGCCCGGCGGCGTCAGCCCAGCGTTTGGATTCTACCGCGGCCCCGCAGGCCGCCATGCCGCCGCCGACGATTAGAAAATCGGTCTCGATAGTTTCGACCGCGGGTTTTTCACAAAATGACCATGTACAAACTTCTTTTTCCATAGGTATTGACCTCCTTAATTTTTCGATGGTTCCAAGATCTAGTTCGCCCGAGCCGGATTATTGAAGAACCCAGGCTCTTTGATCTTGCTGAGGTCCGCTTCCGGTTTGCCCTTATAGACATCGATGGAACCTTCTGCGGTGGTCCGGATCGGAAACTTAAACCGTTTCATGGTCTTGCCATCCCGGAACTTGATGGTCCACATGATGGAATCGGTGCCGCGCAGCGGAATGGTGCTCGAACCCAGCGGCGTAAAGTCGGAATAATGACGGATTTCAATGGCCTGTTGGGGGCAGATCTTGACACAGTTAAAACATTCCCAGCACTGATCGGGTTCCTGGTTCCAGGCCTTCATTTTCTCTTGATCCAGAACCATCAAATCATTCGGACAGATGTATTGGCAGGCCGTCCGGTCCAGCGCTTTACAACCATCGCATTTTTCTACGATTACAAAGCTTGGCATTTTCATACCTCCTAAAAAAGATTTATCAGCTTCAACTTTGGTTTAAAATTTTTATAGATTATAAGGAAGATTTTCCCGTCCCTCTTCCACCTCCTCTCTCCACCCTTGGTCGAGATTGGCGTTTGGCCTTCGAAAGTTCCCAGCCTCAGATGGGCTGCCTCAACCCTGCCGAGGCAACCTTCTGACTTCCGAAGGACTCAACTTTTTGCAACGCTCTTGATAAACTCGTCCATAACCTCCATGCTCTTTTTCTCTACTACCAAGTTGTAGATTTGATCTTTCACCGCCTTGGGCAAAAGCTCAATACTTTTGGTGGTGGCCGCATCAAACTTGGCCATGGGATACAACTCCAAGATCTTGTCCCGCTGGCTGGCGGTACAGGGCACGATGAGTACCTTCATGCCCGCCAGTTCTTCCTTCAGTAAATCGGCAAGACCGGCATTCTTGAGTGCATTGAACCTTTCTTCATTAATCCATATATTGATGGGAAAAGTCTCAGCCATTATCATTTCCTCCTTTTTCAGATTCGCGGACCGCAGCCGGGCTAGTTACAGCGGCTCGATACTGAAGGCCGGCTTGGCCTGTTCCAGATATTGCGTGGTGACGAAGGGAGAACCAAAGCCGTATTTCTTGGAGCATTCCATAACCACATCGAAGACCTCGGGCCGGAAGATCAGCCGGGTGGGCTTCACTTCATCCATGATAATCGACCTGATTTTGGTGCCGCTGAATTTCTGTAGCTCCTTGTGATGCCCACACAGGCCGACGCAGGTAACTTCGCCGCAATGCGGGCAGTAGGCCCATTCCAGCACATAGATGGGGGTGATGTTCAATTTTTCTTTAGGGATGCTCATCAGCAAATGATGGGCCTGATAGGAATGATAGTAGGTGCCCACCCCGGCGTGGTCGCGGCCAAACATGTGGTGGGTCAGGCCCAGGTTGGTACGGATGATGGCGTGGTGCACCGCCTCCCGGGGCCCGGCATAGCGCATATCCCAGAAGGTCATGGTCACCATGTGGATGTCATTCCGGAAGTAGCCGGATTTGCGCAGCTCATCCTGGCATAGCACAATGGCCTCATCGATGTAGTCACCGGTGCGTTTCTCCCCCACGATGCAGTTGACCAAGACGCCGGAAATAGCCCGGCCTTCGAGGGTTTCCTGTTGCTCCACCGGCAGGTCCCCGTGGGCGGCGATGTAGGCATGCTTCATCAGCCATTCATGGCCGGAGTGGGGCACGTTCCGGGTCTGATGGGCGACAATGCGCTGCCAGCCCTTTTTCGTGAATAATTCCCGGTGCTGTCTGGGGGTCAGGAAGTAGGAAGTGAAGGGTTCCCGAATCTTCGGTTCATTCACCAGGGTGATCTTGCCGCCTAAAAATTTATCTTTGTAAGCATAGGTTCGCTTGACCCCGGGATGCTTTTCCTCTTTGGTCCCATAGACATCCTGAGCCATGCCTTCTTTATCATAAGTGTAGATTTCCTCGATGTCGAAGATCGCCAGCGGATTGCCGTCATAAGTTAACAGGATTTTGTCGCCTTGTTGGATCTTATAATCGGCGATCTCCTGGTCGGAGATATCATAAACGATAGGAATGCTCCACACCGTGCCGTCGGCCAGTTCCATCTTCTTACAGGTAGCCTCTACATCCGCCTTCTTCATAAAGCCTTCAATGGGCGAAAAAAACCCGTAAGCGATGCCAATGGCCTCGGTGGCCATCTGCCGGGAGACCGGCATCGTCTTTAAATCCTTAATCACTTTACGGGCTTGGTCTTTATCGGTGATAACCTGTTCGACCAGTGGCTTGCCCCCATGACCGATCATTTCCATATTTTGTCCCCTTTCTTGAAATTATTCAGAATTCTTAATCATGCCCCAAGCTATATAATCAATCGCTTTCCGCACCCGAATCAGACTAAGGAAAGAAATTTCTTATTGCATCCGTCCCAAATTTGGTTATGTGGATCCCCAACCCCCTCCTCCGGTCACGGCCCCGCTTATGCCTAACGATCGCCAAGCCAAAATGCTCGTGAATGTTAGCACGATCTTTTTATATCCGAAAGAGTCATGGCCTGTCAAGTAATTTTTCGGGTTTAAGATCTATAAAAAATGGCCAGAAATGGAAATAACTTTTAGCAGTTTTCCCCGACAATCCCAACCTGACCAGTTAAACTGAAATATCAATGGCTTAGCATTGCTATAAATAAGTACCCTCTTTGCCCTTTACGGTACAAGAGAGTCTCACGCGGGTCTGAACCTTAGCCAGTTTACCATCCGAACCTTAACCCAGAAGCACAAACTTAGGATTGTAGAATTTTTCCCCTGCTAAAAAATAAAAAGTTTCTAATAAGGCTTGACAGTAAGTAATTTTATTCGATAAACATGCAGGCAGATTATTGGGAAAGGAGAGGACTCCGTGAAGGATTCTTACAAGATTTTTCTGAGTGAGCAGGAAATGCCCCAGCAGTGGTACAATATTCAGCCTGATCTGCCGCGGCCCATGCCCCCCTATATCCATCCGGTTACCCATAAGCTCTTGGGACCGGAGGACATGGCCCCGATTTTCCCCATGGAGTTGATCAAGCAGGAAGTCAGTCAGGAGCGTTGGATTGAGATCCCGGATGACGTTCGGCGTATCTTAAGACTATGGCGGCCGTCGCCGTTGCATCGGGCCCGGCGGTTGGAGGCCGAGCTCAAAACCCCGGCCCGGATCTATTATAAAAATGAGTCGGTCAGCCCTCCGGGCAGCCATAAACCCAATACCGCGGTGGCCCAGGCCTATTACAATAAACAGGCGGGCGTCCGTCGTCTGACCACCGAAACCGGGGCCGGGCAGTGGGGCAGCGCCCTGTCCTTTGCCTGTAGTTGTTTTGATCTGGAATGTCGGGTCTATATGGTGAAGGTGAGTTATTTCCAAAAGCCCTATCGTCGCTCCCTGATCCATATCTGGGGGGCCGAGGTTTTCCCCTCTCCGACCGATATGACCAATTCCGGTCGAGCCATCCTGGCCCAGGATCCGGACTCCAGCGGTAGCCTGGGGATCGCCATCTCCGAAGCGGTGGAAGACGCGGTGCAGCATGAGGATACCAAATATTCTCTTGGGAGCGTCCTCAATCACGTGCTCTTGCACCAGACCGTAGTCGGCCTCGAAACCGAGAAGCAGCTAGCCCTGGCAGGGGAGAAAAAGCCGGATATACTGGTAGGTTGTGTCGGGGGGGGCAGTAATTTCGCCGGTTTTGCCTTCCCATTTGTACCTCGCAAACTAAAAGGTGAAGATATTCGTATCATTGCCGTGGAACCCACCTCTTGCCCGACCTTAACCAAAGGCCAATATACCTATGACTTCGGTGACACTGCTGGTCTGACGCCGCTGATTATGATGTATACCCTGGGTCACTCCTTTGTGCCGCCCGGAATTCATGCCGGCGGGTTGCGCTATCATGGCGATGCCCCGTTGCTTAGTCTGTTGGTGCATGATAAAATTATGGAGGCGCGGGCCTACCCCCAAACCCCGGTGTTTGAATCGGCCATTACCTTTGCCCGGACCGAGGGGATTATCCCTGCCCCCGAAACCGCTCATTGCGTCCATGCGGCCATTGATGAGGCCCTGCAATGCAAGGCTACCGGCGAGGAAAAATGCATCGTCATTGCCTTCAGCGGCCACGGGCATTTCGATCTGACGGCCTACGATGCCTTTCTGGGGGGCAAACTGGAAGATTATGTCTATCCGGATGAGAAGATTCATGAGGCTATTGCTGGTATTCCGAAAGTAACCGTTTAATTGTTAATTGCAAGCCGAGTGGCCACAATCCCGCTCGGCTTTTGCCCAGCTTAAGGTTGCCATGGGGAGTAAATGATGCGCCGCAAGAATTATGCCGGTCTGATCGCCTTAATTTTTTGTCTGGGGTTGCTTTCTGGCCTGGTCCAGGCTCAGGTGGCCGTGCCCCAGGCAGTTATGGTGATCGCCCCGGAAAACTTTCAGGATCAGGAGCTGTTGGTTACTAAACAGGTTCTGGAGCAGGGTGAGGTCAAGGTAACGGTAGCTTCTACCACCCGGGCGGAGTGCCGGGGCATGCAGGGAGCTAAAGTCAAGCCCGACATACTATTAAGGGATATTAAAGCAACCGATTTCGACGCGGTGATTTTCGTCGGCGGCAGCGGCGCTTCCATATTTTTTGACGATCCCACGGCCCTGGAAGTGGCCCGGCAGGCCGCGGCCCAGGGCAAAGTGGTAGCCGCGATCTGCATTGCCCCGGTGACCCTGGCTAAGGCTGGACTGCTAAGCGGTAAAAAGGCCACCGTTTACCCCAGTGCTAAAAAAGAGCTGGAGCAGGCCGGCGCTACCTATACCGGGGCCGCGGTGAGTGTGGACGGCAAATTGATCACCGCTTCCGGCCCCCCGGCGGCGACTGCCTTTGGTCAGGCCATCTTAAGGCAGTTACAGCCCTAAGCTATGGCGCGGCCTCGGGAAGGAGCGAACTCCAGAACTCTATCAGCTAAAAGGCCGCTTTTTATCTTGCCCCATCCCAGGGCAAGGGAGAGTGGGTTTTCGGATGAAAACTATTTAGCCCTGACCTCAGGGCTGCCAGCCAGTATGGGCCAGTTAACCCCGTTGTTGGTTGCTGTTCTCCAACTCATCAATCTTAACAGGTTCCTATATTGGTTTTTAGCTAATAAACTGGATTGGTTTGGCAGTGGGAACGACGGCAGACGATTGGTAGGTTGCTAGGCCCCACGCTGTTGGTGATTAAGAAAAATTTTAAACTGCTACCCCTCAAGGCCATAAAATTAGTGCAGGCGCTCGGTCGCCTTAAGCCGAACCAGCCATATCAAGATATTACCGCCGATGAATCTAAGGATCTTTAATTTCTTTAAAAAAAAGCCCGCGGCCGGCAAACCGCCGGAACCGGCTATTCAGGTTCTGGAGGAAATTCAAGATCTTAAAAAATACTTGCGCAAGCAAAATTTTTTATTGGAATCGTTTAAAAATGACGTCTTTAAAGCAATGGTGGATCATCAGCGGCCCAGGTTAGAGCCTTATTGTGCCCTGGCCGACGCCTTGTTTTATTATGACGCGGCGCTCCAGGCCGGTGACCACTCCAGCCCGGAGCAACGGGAGACCCTGGAAATTATCTGGGACAAGTTAGAAGGTTTATTGTCAATCATCGGCTTGCAGATCATGCGCCGAGCCGGGGCTGATTTTGACCCCCAGCTTTATGAGGCTGTTGAGAATCGATCCGACGGCGCCACAGAATTAATGGTTTTACAAGTCCTGCAACCGGGTTATATTTTTAATAATATGGTTCTGAAGCCCGCCAAGGTCGTGGTCGGGTCAAAAAACGAACATTTAGAAGGTTAACATGCGAGACATAATCTGCGGCATTGATTTGGGAACCACCAATTCCAGTATTGCCTATCTCAAAGACGGCGAAGCCGTGGCCATTCCCATTGATGCGGACCAGGCCCTGGTGCCGTCCGTGGTCAGCCTGGATGAGGCGGCCAATACCATCATCGTCGGCCAAGCAGCCCGCAATCGGTTGGCGGCCTTCCCGGAGCATACGGTGCGGGCCATCAAGCGGCAGATGGGCCAAACTACCCCGGTGAGCCTGGGGGGCCAACAGTTCTCTCCCGAGGAGATCTCGTCCTTTATCCTCAATCATCTGGTTTTCAAGGCGTCCCAGGTTATTGGGCAAAAGATCAAACAGGTGGTCATCACGGTCCCGGCCTATTTCAACGATGCCCAGCGGCGGGCCACCATTAAGGCCGGAGAATTGGCCGGTTTAGAGGTGACCAGAATCATTAATGAACCGACGGCCGCGGCCCTGGTATATGATTACGTCTCTTTCCAACAAGAAACCTCTTCGCCCTATATCATGGTTTATGACCTGGGCGGCGGCACCTTTGATGTCTCCATTCTAGAAGTCAAGGGAGAGATCAAAGAAGTCCTGGCCTCCTGTGGCGACACTGCTTTGGGGGGCGATGATTTTGATGACCGTCTGGTGAATTTTTTCTGGGAGCAGCTTACCGAGCCGCTGCGGGGAGAATTATCCCTGAATCTGGCCACCCGGATCAGGTTGCGCGATATCGCTGAAAAAACCAAGATCACTTTATCAGATCAACCTTTTTGTCAGGTTTCCGAAGCCGCGGTCCTCTCGGTTGAGGGCCAACCCTTAAATCTAAATCTGGAAATCAAACGGCGGGAATTTGAAGAACTGGCAAAGGATCTGGTAGAGAGAACCGCGGAAAAGGTCAGGGATGCCCTGGGAGAAGCCCGGCTTCAGCCCCAGGATATCGGCAAGATTCTGCTGGTCGGGGGAGCCACCCGGATGCCGGTGGTGCAAGACTTGTTAAAAGAGATGTTTGATCGGCCGATTTATCATTCCATTGATCCCGACCTGTGCGTAGCGTTGGGAGCCGCGGTCCAGGGAGGATTAATCAGCGGCGAGCCCCTGGGGCACATCCTGCTAGACGTTACCGCCCATTCCTTGGGCATTCGCACGGTGGACGAAATTGACCCGGAAACCGGCGAAGCCGACTATTTTTCCACCATTATCCGAAGAAATACCCGCATTCCCACCCGCAAGGCCGAGGTCTATTTTACCGTGGTTCCGAATCAAACTATGATCAGCATCGATGTCTATCAGGGGGAGAAGCCCTCGTGCCAGGCAAACGTGGCGGTGGGCAGTTTTGACTTTCCCCTTAAATCGGCTCCGGCCCATTCTCCGGTCATCGTCGAATTTGCCTATGATAAAGAAGGCATCAACTATATCATTGAGAAGGCCAAGAACTTGCTCTCGGAGGCGCGCTTGCCGGGGGAGTTAAAAAACGACCTCAACCGGCTGGTCGGGGCTTATGAACAGGCCCTGGTAGCCGGAGAGGAAGATAAGGATATCGATGCCTTGGAAGACGAGTTGTTGGCCACCATCGAGGACGCCGAAGAAAGGCTGTTAGGGCTTGGCTAAGGCAAAGCAAAAACGCGTTTTAAAAAAAATCAACAAGCTCTGGCGCACTGGCAAGTATTGGGAATGGCTACGGCTGGTCGAACAGGAAGGTCTGGTTGCGGCTCAGGCCCCCCAGTGGCAGGAGGCCTGGCAAAATCTGAGCCGACGGGCCTTGCGCCTGCCCAACCATCTGGAAGAATTCTGGGAGCGCCTGCCGAAACTGAAAAATATCCCCGACAATCCGGATATTGTCTTTATCCGCCTCTTGCAAGACTTCCTGGATGATGAAGCCGTCCGGCCAGAGATCGGTAGCCTGACCGGTCTTAGCCCCGCGGCTCAGCTATTGCGGGACAAAATCCTGGCCTGGTCCTGGGACTCGGGCCAGGACAAGAAGATCGACAGAATCATCAAGGTGCTGGTCAACCAGCCCGAAAAAGTTACCGGTAGGACCTTTACCGAGCTGAACAAGCTGCTAAAAACCGCTCCCCTGTCAGAATCCCTCCAGTCTTTGAGTAAAGACATCAACCAGATCCGTAAGTTCAATGCCAAGGCCGCGGTAATCCGAAACTGGGTCGGACTCACGGATCAGGAACTCAAAATGCTGGATAACCGCTTAGACCGGGTGGCCAGATCACTCACTCCGGCTTTGCGGGAAGTGCTGCTTTATCCTTTTATTTATCAGGCGGTCCAACTCTTTGAGCGGTTGGTGGACCGCGAGGTCTTCGACGAACTGGCCCACCTGGCAGCCGTCATGCCTTTCATATTTTCCCAGGCCGCGGGACCTCAAGCCGAGGACATTAAAAACCGCTGCCGCCAACTGGCGGGAGAAATTGGTACCGAAGCGGAGGTAGATGACTATCTCAAACAAGCTTTGTCTCAAGACCTGGAAGCCAAAATCGCGGTTTTGGGTAAGGTCAGATTGGCCCTGAGAGCCCTAAACCCCTCAGGGAAATTAATCCGGCGGTTTTATAATCTCTACGAACGGGTCATGGACGAAATCGGCGATAGGCAAGGCCAGCTTGCGCCGCGGGAAAGATTTGACCTGATGCAAGTCATGGATCCGCTAATCTACGGGGACCTGGATTGGCTGATGGACGATCCTGAGGCGTTACGATTTTTCTTGAACCGAGTTCTTAATTCCGGCTGTGGCGGGGTGTTGATTTCAACCCTGGCCCTGCTCACCGGCGAAAGGACTGCAAATCAGCCCTTGAAACAAAAGGCCTGGGCCAATCTGCGCAACTTACCGTATCCGGGAGATAATGAGCTTATCCGGATACTGGACGACTTTGAACAGATAATTTTCCCCAACGTCCGACTGGTTAAAGATCTAATCGAACTTTATCCGACCGAAGTCGGGTTAAGGAGTCTGCTTTTTGAACGACTAGGCGCTGAACTAAAAATGTTTCTGTTAACCAGTGCCATGGGCCTCAAGTTTGAGAAATCAGCCAGCATCAACCAGTCTCTAAAAAAAGTCTTGCAACAGACCGTGCAGAAATTTAAACAGGATTTAGCAGAACTGGAAGATTATGAAGAAGTTGTGGTCCTCAAGGACCTGGCTGAATGTTTTTCGGAAGGCTACCTTACTACCCAGGGCTACCGCGCCCTGTTCCAAAAGGTTTATAATCGGCTACCGAGTTTTGATGACTTAATTTTCCAGATAGACAGATATTTTCCTGATATAAGGGGTATCGGCCACGATTTCGATGAGCTGTTTTTAAACATGGCGGCCGGGGATTGGTTGGACAAGCAAGAAGAACTGTTGTTTCAGTTTATACTAGAGCACCATGATGATCTACGCAATGCCTCCCTGGAGTCCATCGAGCTGGTAGTGGACAGATTCTGTCATCCTGAATTTATGCATCCCAATGGTCTCAATTTTTTCCTGCAGCTCGGCAGCTGCCTGGAAGAACGGGTTAAAAACGGAGAAGCTGCCGCCATGGCTCTCCAGAACCGGATCATCAATCTGTTATTAGAATATCGTCAGATTAGAGCGACCAGGAGGAAATCCACCAGATGACCCGGAAGGATGCCTTGGCAATATTGCGGGTGTCGGACTCGGCGACCAGAGAGGATTTGGATCAGGCCTACCAGCGTCTGGTCAGACGCTATCCGCCGGAGTTTAACCCGGAAAAATTCCGTCAGATTGATGAGGCTTATAAATTTTTGACCTCCCTGCCTTATCTAGTAGAAAGATTATTGTCGCCTCAAAAATTAAAGAGCTCCGTTAATAAAGAAGAATTTAAATTTCCCCGGTCCCGCCCGACCGCCACCCCGGAGCAGATCCGGGCCGCCCTGAGGAAACAACTGCTGCAGGCCTATATCTGGGGCACAGGGCCGGACTCCCAAGGCCCGAACCATTAATTGGTCGGAGTTTAAGCTGCTAGTTTTGGTTGACATAATAAACTTTGGTAAACGTTAAGGATTCAGTTACTAATAGCAAGTAAAACCAAGTAATTATGTGGTAACCACGATGTTTGGCAAAAAAGTCTTAAGGATAACCGTTAAACTTGCTCAGTTCACTGACCACTTAGATCTTTCTTAACTGCAAATAAGGCTGGGGGCCAGAACTCCCTATGAAAGGCAGGGTGATGTTCACCCCGGCGGCGGGAACATTGCCTCCGAACTCGATGCCCCCAGCTTAGGCCTCTTAGCCCGCGGCAGTAGATGTTGCCTTGACTTAAACATCGAAAAGATATAGATTTAATTTAGCTCCGGCGGCATTATTCAGGTTGACAAGCCAGGGGTGGCGGATTAACTTGAACAAGGCGGGCGAGAGTGGCGGAATTTGGCAGACGCGCTGGACTTAGGATCCAGAGGGCAACCGTGGGGGTTCGAGTCCCCCCTCTCGCACCAAACTGGGGAAGGAGATAAATATCAGGACCTAAGACCGGAAAACTTAAGCCCGCAGCGATAAGCTTCCTTGCGCCAATGGAGGTGAAGTTATTAAATCTCAAGTGAATATGGTGCCTTCTATGAAAGTGGAAATTGAAGAAATTAGCCCGGTGCAACGCAAATTATGGATTGAGGTACCTTCCCAGGAAGTAGTGGGAAATCTTGATCGGGCCTATCGAAATCTAAAGAAAAAAGCCAAAGTCAAAGGGTTTCGACCTGGTAAAGTCCCGCGCAGTATCTTAGAACGGCTCTTCAAGAAGCAGGTAGAAAAAGAAGTGACCCAGGACCTGTTGCGCAATTCTTTGGATGAGGCCTTAAAGGAAATCAAGCTGCAGCCGTTAATGCTGCAACTGCCTCAGCAGCTACCAGCTTTAAATCAGGAAGACAGCTTTAAATATAGCGTGGAATTTGAAGTAGCCCCCGAATTTACGGTGGGAAATTACCGGGGCCTAAAAGTAACCGCCGACCCGGTAGAAGTCAGCGATGCGATGGTAGACCAACGCTTGAGAGAGATTCAAGAACTCAACGCCTGGCTCAAGCCGATAGGCGAAGACCGGCCGATTAAAAAGGGCGATTTTGTCCTGCTCGATTACGAGGCCCAGGCCGATGGTCAGGCCATCGTCGGGGGCGCCAGTCAGAACTATCATCTGGAAGTGGGCAGCAATCAGTTTAATGCCGATTTCGAACAGCAACTCATCGGTATGACCCGAGGTCAGGAAGCTCAGATTCAAGTTAACCTGCCGGCAGATTTTTTTAACCCGGTGCTGGCGGGAAAAACCGTTGACTTGCAAGTCAAAATTCACGAAATCAAGGAGAAGGAGTTGCCCGTCCTGGATGACGAATTTGCCCAGAGTTTAGGTGCCAATTTTCAGACCCGGGAGGACTTAGAGCAATCGATTAAACAGGACCTAATTAATAAAAAGGAACAGCAACGTCAGGCGAAATTACGCGATCAACTGCTGGATCAGCTTATTAAACAGACTTGTTTTGAGGTCCCGCCCTTTCTGATCCGCCAGGAGCAGGAAGACATTTTGCGGGAGCAGTTGGATGCCTTTCAACGACGTGGTATAAACCTTGCAGGAATTGATAAGGAAAAATTGTTAGAGAAGCTGCGGGATGTGGCCGAACGCCGGGCCCGCGCCCACCTGATTCTGGAGAGAATCGCCGATCAGGAGGGAATTACCGTCAACCAGGCTGAGATAGAACTGGGTTACCACCAACTAGCCCAACGGCTAGGGGAAAAGGCAGAGCGCATCCGCGAGTTCTATCAGCAAAACCAGAGGGTTGAAGAGTTCAAAAAAAGTCTACGCGAAGAAAAGGCCTTAAAGCTGTTGCTGGAGCAGGCGGAAGGCACTACCCCTCTGACCAACCCGGAAAACGCCCAGGAGGGGATTTAGTATGCCGTTAATACCCATTGTGGTAGAACAGAGCAGCAGGGGGGAAAGAGCTTACGATATCTATTCCCGACTGCTGAAAGATCGGATAATCTTTTTAGGATCAACGATTAATGATGATATTGCCAATCTGATCATTGCCCAGTTGCTCTTTTTAGAATCGGAAGATCCTGATAAAGATATTCATTTTTATATCAATTCACCCGGTGGCCTGGTGACCTCGGGGTTGGCCCTGTATGATACCATGCAATATATCAAATCCCCGGTGTCAACCCTCTGCATGGGGCAGGCCGCCAGTATGGCCGCCCTTTTGTTAGCCGCGGGGGCCAAGGGTAAACGTTTTGCCTTGCCGCATGCCCGCATTCTGATTCATCAGCCCCTGGGCGGCTTCCAGGGACAAGCGACGGACGTGGATATTCAGGCTCGGGAAATTTTAAGGTTGCGACAGGAACTAAATGAGATCATGGCTCAGCATACCGGCCAGTCCCTGGAGCACATCAACCGCGACACCGAGCGCGATTTCTATATGTCCGGAGCGCAGGCCAAAGAATACGGTCTGGTGGATGAGGTCATCAGTTCTCGTCAGATGGAGTTGGCCAATATCGCGGCCTGATGCGAAGTATGGCGCGGCCGCTTTAAGAAACGGCAGAAAAAACCGATAAACTAATTAGCGTCAGATATATCGGTGCGCAAGGGTGGGTAACCACGCTAAACATATTAAAAAATTAACTGAAGCTACCCGCTTTGCGGTGAGCGCCCTAGTTTAGGGAGGAAAAAAACCATGAGTAAACGCGGCAACGATAAATCCTCTGATCTTTTCTGCTCCTTTTGTGGCAAAAGCCAGAGCGAGGTAAAAAAGCTTATCGCTGGCCCCAGCGTTTATATCTGTGATGAGTGTATTGAATTGTGCAATGATATCATTGCCGAAGAGTACGAAAAAGAAGAAGCCAAAAGTGCCCGCCTGTCAATACCGGAACCCGCGGAGATCAAGAAAGAGATCGACGAATACGTTATTGGCCAGGAGCGAGCCAAGAAAATCCTTTCGGTGGCGGTCTATAATCATTATAAACGGATCAACTCCCGGGTGGATATGGACGGGGTGGAACTGCAAAAGAGTAACATCCTGTTGATTGGCCCCACCGGTTCGGGAAAAACCCTGTTAGCCCAAACCTTGGCCAAAATTCTGAACGTACCGTTTACCATTGCTGACGCAACTACTTTAACCGAGGCCGGGTACGTGGGTGAGGATGTAGAAAATATCATTCTCAATCTTTTGCAGGTGGCCGATTACGATGTTGATAAGGCCTGTCGAGGCATAGTTTACATCGACGAAATAGACAAGATCGCCCGCAAAACCGACAGCCCATCCATTACCCGGGATGTCTCCGGGGAAGGCGTGCAGCAGGCCCTGCTCAAAATTATCGAAGGGACTATGGCTTCCGTGCCCCCCAAAGGCGGCCGCAAGCATCCCCAGCAGGAATTCGTCAAAGTTGATACTACCAATATCCTGTTTATCTGTGGCGGCGCCTTTAATGGCTTGGAGGACATCATCAACGCCCGGATCGGCTGCAAGACCATGGGTTTTGTGGCACCGGTGCAGAGCAAAGTCAACCGTAAACTCGGTCAGATTCTGGCCCAAGTACAACCTTACGATCTGTTAAAGTTCGGGCTGATTCCGGAATTTGTGGGCCGCCTGCCGGTCATCGCCAGTCTGGAAGAGTTGGACGAAGAAGCCCTGATGCGGATTCTCAAGGAACCGCGCAATGCCCTGGTCAAACAGTATCAAAAACTTTTGGAAATGGAGCATGTCCAGGTCCGCTTCACCGATGGTGCCCTGGCAGCCGTAGCGCGGGAAGCACTAAAACGAAAATCTGGAGCCCGGGGATTGCGAGCCATTCTGGAACAGGCGATGTTGGAGGTCATGTACGAAATCCCCTCCCTCAAGAATGTGCGGGAATGTCTGATCAACGAAGAGGTTATCTTGAAACACGAATCGCCTATCCTGATTTTCGAACCCCAGGCCGAGATTGCCTAAAACTATAAAAGGATCAGGAATATTATGATATTTAAACTAAACCGACCGAAATCAACCGCAGATGCCAAAGGAAAGATCTTCAGTACTGTGCCCCTACTCCCCCTAAGGGATATCGTGGTTTTCCCGCATATGGTGGTACCGCTGTTTATCGGTCGGGAACGTTCCATTCTGGCGCTGGAAAATGCCATGAGCCAGGAAAGTCCAGTACTTTTGAGTGCCCAAAAAGACGCTCGCAAGGATGATCCCGGTGAGCCTGATATCTATCGTTTCGGCACGGTGGGGCAAGTCTTGCAACTGTTGCGCCTGCCGGATGGGACCGTCAAGGCCCTGATCGAAGGCAAAGGCCGGGCTACCATCCGCCAATATCTGCCCAATGCCAATTTCTACCTGGTGGAAATTGAAGAGATCATCGAGCCTTACGAATATTCGGTAGAGGCCGAAGCCTTAATCCGGACGGCGGTCGCAGCCTTTGAGAATTATGCTAAGTTGAATAAGAAGATCCCGCAAGAGGTCTTGCAGGCGGTAGGTTCCATCGAAGAACCGGGCCGGCTGGCCGATAATCTGGCGGCCCATTTGAACATCAAGATAGATGAGAAACAGCAACTCTTGGAAGTCATCAACCCCTTGAAGCGACTGGATAAGGTTTTGACCTTAATTCAACGGGAAGTCAAGGTCTTACAGATCGAAGGGCGAATTAAGAACCGGGTCAAAAAACAGATGGAGAAGACCCAGAAGGAATACTACCTGAATGAGCAGATGCGTGCCATTCAGAAGGAAATGGGTGAAAAAGACGATTTCCGCAGTGAACTACAGGATCTCGAAAAGAAGATCAAGAAAAAACGCATGAGCGCCGAGGCCATGACCAAGGCTCGCCAGGAGTTGAAAAAACTCAAACTGATGAGTCCGATGTCGGCCGAGGCCACCGTGGTCCGCAATTACATCGACTGGCTGATCTCCTTGCCCTGGCACGAACGCACCAAGGATAAGCTTGATATTGTCGTGGCCGAAAACATCTTGGAAGAAGACCATTACGGGTTGGAAAAGCCCAAGGAACGCATCCTGGAACACCTGGCGGTGCAGAGTCTGGTCAAAAAAATGAAGGGGCCCATTCTCTGCCTGGTCGGACCTCCGGGGGTCGGCAAAACCTCATTGGCCAAGTCGGTGGCACGGGCCTTGGGACGCAACTTCATCCGTCTGTCCCTGGGCGGAGTGCGCGATGAAGCGGAAATCCGGGGCCATCGCCGCACCTATATCGGTGCCTTGCCCGGCAAGATTATCCAATCCCTGCGCAAAGCCAAGACCAACAACCCGGTTTTCTGTCTGGATGAAGTGGACAAAATGAGCACCGATTTCCGCGGCGACCCGTCCGCGGCACTATTGGAGGTTTTAGATCCGGAGCAGAACTTTGCTTTTAATGACCATTACTTAGACGTCGACTACGATCTTTCTGAGGTGATGTTTATCACCACGGCCAATAACCTTTATTCCATCCCCTTGCCTCTGCAGGATAGAATGGAAATTATCCGTCTGCCCGGCTATACCGAGGTGGAAAAGCTGCATATTGCCCAACAGTTTCTGGTTCCCAAACAGCGACAGGCCAACGGTTTGGAAGTGGACAATATTGAGTTTTCCGAAAACGCCATCTTAACCATTATCCGGCAATATACCCGAGAAGCGGGAGTGCGGAACCTGGAACGGGAAATTGCCTCCGTCTGCCGCAAGGTGGCCCGAGAAGTAGCCAAGGAAGGCAAAGAACATAAAGTCAAAGTCTCCAGCCAGAGCATCCCCAAATATCTGGGGGTGCCCAAATTCCGGTTCGGCCGCACCGAGGAACAAGACGAAGTTGGGCTGACCACTGGACTGGCCTGGACCGAATTCGGCGGCGAACTGCTGCAGACCGAGGCGGTCATCCTGCCGGGCCGCGGCAAGTTGATCATCACCGGCAAACTGGGAGAGGTCATGCAAGAATCGGCCCAGGCCGCCTTGAGTTATGTGCGGTCGCGGGCCGAAGAATTGGGTTTGCCCCGGGAATTCTACCGCAAGATCGATATCCACGTACACGTGCCGGAAGGCGCTATCCCCAAAGACGGGCCGTCCGCCGGCATCACCATTGCCACCAGTATTGTTTCGGCGCTGCTCCGGATTCCGGTGCGGCGGGATGTCGCCATGACCGGGGAAATCACCCTGCGCGGCCGGGTCTTGCCCATCGGCGGTCTGAAAGAAAAGATTATCGCCGCGCATCGCGGGCAGATTAAGTCCGTGCTCATCTCCAAGGATAACGAGAAGGATATAAAGGAGATTCCGGCGCGGATTTTGAAAGCCGTGGAACTGGTTACCGTGGAGCATATGGACGAGGTCTTAAAAAAAGCTCTGGTGCTTGAAGATCCTGACAGCCTCTTCCAGAAGCCACCCGCGACTCTGCCGTCCAAGCCGGTCTATCTTCCTATTGGCGAGGTCCCGGCCGATCACGAAATTAGAGCCAATTAAGGGATTTCCCTTGACAGGGGTAGAAAATATCTGGTAAATTCCAAATCCTTGACACCATTCATTATACTTAGGGGCGGATAGCTCAGCTGGGAGAGCATCGGCCTTACAAGCCGGGGGTCACAGGTTCGAATCCTGTTCCGCCTACCAAGAAAATCAAGGGGTTAGCCAAAAAACCAGCCCCTCTTTTATTTGCCGATCAGATTTTTCCAACCGTATTTCCAACCTGGCAATAAAAATGAGGGCCCCCAGCGCCGGCTAGTGGCCCCCTGGGTTGGTCATTGCAGTTCCAGGAGCAAGCCGTTAGTTTCTTTGGATAGTTTAGCGATCAACCATCCAAGATCGTTAAGGACTGAAACGTCAAGCTCATCACCTGATTTTAGGGCGGTTCCAATATAATTAATCGCATATCCAAGCGCCTTAAGATAATCCAGGTTATCCGCAATGTCATTCTGGATATCGTCCCGAGTCCCTTTCCTTAGCGCTTCAGGTTTTAATTGACAATGCTCTAACGATTCTGCCATTGCCTTATATCTCCCGAAAATAGAAAAGGCCGGAGCATTGGTTAGGTCCACTACAGACCCCCAGGGCCTCGCGGCGTCCTGGATACTCCGGCAACTGGTAATCTGATTGTCTTGAAATAAAAATAGCCGCATCTCGGAGGGCCTTCCCGGTAGTGACTTCAACCACTTTTAGTAAATCATACCCCCCCCCCGAAAATGTCGAGCCATTTCTTTGTCAAAAACACCCCGCTCAATATCGAGTTATCATCGAAACAGGTCCTACCCTCTAGGAGGGTATGGGCAATGCCATTGAGTTAAGCCCAATACTGTTCACTTAATAATCTTAACGGCCAATTGGAGGTCGATTTTGGGCATAGTTTTAGAGCCGCGGCGCCGCAAGGGAAAATTACTCATCTTGCGTT
>MUKC01000144.1 GCA_002049795.1 Desulfobacca sp. 4484_104
TTAATTTTGAAAGAGGCTCAAATAATTGGTCAGATAAACTAAGAGCCTTAAGGCTGAACCGAGGGAATATTCAAGTGTACTATGAAGGACCGATCTATCGACCGCCCAGTGAGGCGGACAGCCTACTGATTCAGGCCACGGTGGGATGCCCCCATAACCAATGCACCTTTTGCATGGTCTATAAGAACGGCATCAAGTTTAAGGTCCGGCCCACCGCCGACATCAGAGCCGATCTGGAAGAGGCCCGTCAGGTCTATGGTGATCGGGTGCAGACCCTGTTCTTTCCGGCCGGCAACACCATTGCCATGCCGACCGCGGCCCTGGCCGAGATCTGCCGCTACAGCTACTCGCTGTTCCCGGCCTTGCGTCGGATTACGGTTTATGGTTCGTCGCAATTTATCTATCGCAAGGGTTTGGAGCAACTCCGTCAATTGGCGGCGGCCGGCTTGAAACGCATCCATATCGGCTTAGAGAGCGGTGATGATGTTATCTTGGCCCGCATCAAAAAAGGCTCTACCGCTGCCCAGCAGATTGCCGCGGGCCAGATGCTGCGTCAGGTGGGGATTGAGGTCAGCGAGTATGTCATGCTGGGCATCGGCGGCACCGACCGGACCGCAGCCCATGCCCGTCTTACCGCCGCTGCCATCAACCAGATTCAGCCCGATTTTCTCCGGCTGCGGACCTTTGTCCCCAAGATCAATACCCCCTTGTTGGACGATGTCCGGGCCGGTCGTTTTCAGATGTTAAGCCCGCATCAGGTGCTGCACGAGACCCTGACCCTGCTTGCGGGCATCACGGTGCCCACTCAAGTTGTCAGCGACCATTACACCAATTACCTTAATCTGGCCGGCCAACTGCCCTGAGCCGCTTCTTTTTTGAATCCCAACTCCCGCAGGTTAATGCCCAGGTTGGCATAGTCGATGCCGGAGCCGGGGTCCAGTTCAATGGCCTTCTCAAAACAGGCCACCGCCTCCTGAAATTCTTTAAGCTTGAAATAGCAGAAGCCTAACAAATGATAGACTTCCTTTAGCTGATCATTGGCCGCCTGCGCCTGCTGCAAAGCGGTGACGGCCGCGGGATAATCCCCCAGGTCTTTCAGGCAGGAGCCGATATGACAATAGACGCTGGCAATCTCCTGAAGCGGAGGCTGCGCCGCCAGGGAGGCCTGAAAATAAGAAAGCGCCTCGGCGGTTGAACCCAGTTGGTCCAGGGTCAGCCCCAGGAAAAACAAGACGTCAAAGCGCCCCGGAAAGGCCTCATTCAGACGGTGGAGCGCATCCCGGGCCTCAGCCGGAGGCGCGTAGAGGCTGGCAACTTTGGCCAGGTGAAAGATCACGTTAATATGGCGGGTGCGTTCCCGGAAGTGGGTGCCGGGGATAATGACATAAAACGCCGGGAGCTGGATCTCCGGATGAGTAAGGTCCACGACCAGCACTTCCAAGCCTAATTTGCCCAAGGCCGCCACACAATTGTCAATTTCGACCTTGATATTGTCATCTGCCAGGTTGGGCAGCGATTCGAGGGCCACCAGCGGTTCGGGCTGCATCAGGTAGCTGGCGTCGGTCAGATTCTGATATTTGGGCAGGGTGGGGGCATAAGAGGTATGTTTATCAAAATCTCCGGCTAACTGGGCCACCTCGGTCAAAGCCCGGATCAGGGATTTTTCCGGATGCGGCGTGGTCCCGGCGGTAAACACGATTTCGCTGGCCTCCGGGAAGGTAGCCGGATCATAGGCCAGCACCCCGACCGTGGGGATGCCGGTATCCAGCGAAAAATCCCGCAGATGCAGGACGATGCCCTGAGCCTGGAATTTGGCCAACAGCTCCCGCCCCACCGGATCCCGCACCGAATCCGGATCAATACGCGGGGTAAAAAGGCGGTCGTGGCTGATCACCGAGCCGACGTGGCGCTCCACCACTTCACACAAACCCTGCAGGATGGCTTCTTCTTGAGAATTGCCCGCGGCCGGGCCGTTGTATTCATTGATCAGATAAAACCAGTGAAAGGGCAGCATCATTGCCTGGCCCTGAGTAAGGTTGGTGGCCGGGGTAAAATAAAGCGGCCAATCCTGGTACAACTCCGCGGCCCGCTTGACCGCGGTTGAGGTATCAAACAACGACTGCGCCAGGGTCGAAAAGGGTAGCACGTTCATGCGCAACTGCCGGGGAGTGGCGTAAACCAGCCGGTCCTGGTTGAGGAAGTCAAAGAAACTGTAGCGTTCCACCAACTCCATCAGGGCGCTGGCCTCGGCCTGGATCGGAGTGGAACCTTTGCCCATCTGTTTCTGGGTACCGATGGTACGCACTGCATCCAGGCCGCAGAGGCTGACATAGACCGGGATATCGAGCCGCCCGCTGTCGATCCGCAGGGTTTTTTTCAAAATATCCAGGTTAAGCTCGGCAAACCGGCGGCGCACCCGCGAGACCGTGTCCTCCGGCGCACAGGCCTTGTCCAGATCATAGGTATAGGCTTTCAGACTGTCTTTTAGGACAAGAGTTTGATTCATTTTTTTGAGAATTTTAGCCATATTTCCCCGAAATATAATCATCGGTGCGCCGATCACTAGGGCGGGTGAAGACCTGGGGAGTGGGGGCAAACTCCACCAGTTCGCCCAGCAGCATAAAGCCGGTGTCATCCGAGACCCGGGCCGCCTGCTGCATGTTGTGAGTGACGATGATAATCGTATAATCTTTGATCAACTCCCGCATCAATTCCTCTAACTGCAAGGTGGCCAGCGGGTCCAGGGCCGAACAGGGCTCGTCCATGAGTAAAATTTCGGGTTCTACGGCCAGCAGGCGGGCAATGCACAGGCGTTGCTGCTGCTCTTCGGTAAGACTCAAAGCCGGGCTTTGCAGTCGATCTTTGACCTCGTCCCACATATGCACCGCCTTCAGCGAGCGCACCAGGATGGCCTCGAGTTCTGCTCTACTGGGACGACCATGGAGGCGGGGGCCATAGACAATATTATCATAAATCGACAGGGGGAAAGGGTTAGGGCGCTGAAAAACCATACCCACTTTTTTGCGTAACTGGATAAGGTTAGTGCCTTTGTGGTAGATGTCTTGTCCCTCGATCAACACCTGGCCGGTAATCGACACCCCGTCGATAAGATCGTTCATGCGATTCAGCACCCTAAGCAGGGTGGACTTGCCGCACCCCGAAGGCCCGATCAGGGCAGTAATCCGCTGGCGGCTAAGCGCGACGTTGACATCCTTGAGGGCATGAAAAGAGCCATAGTACAGATTCAAAAAGCGCAGGATAATGATTGCTTCTGGCATGATTTTTGGGCCTGCTAGCCAAACCGCCCGGTGATATAGTCATCGGTCCGCTTATCCTGGGGGACGGTGAAGACCTTGGGCGTCACCCCGTACTCGATCAACTCGCTCATCAGTAAAAAACCGACCTTATCGGCCACCCGGGCGATCTGCTTGGTATTGTTGCTGACTAAAATTATAGTATAGTCTTTTCTTAATTGGGACAAGGTCTCCTCGATGCGGGCCGTGGAGATGGGGTCCAGGCCGCTGGTCGGTTCGTCCAGCAGGATGACCTCCGGCTCCATGGCCAAAGTGCGGGCCAGACAGAGGCGCTGCTGCTGGCCGCCGGATAGCTTCAGAGCCGAGTCATGCAGTCGGTCTTTGACTTCGTCCCAGAGTTGCGCCGCTCTTAAGGCCCATTCCACCAGCGCATCCATTTCGGCTTTGCTTTTTTTAAGATGAAGGCGGGGCGCAAAGGCCAGGTTTTCATAAATTGAGCGCGGTAAGGGAATGGGTTTGGCAAACACCATGCCCACCCGACGCCGCAGCAGATCAAGATCATAATTCGGGGCCAAGATATACTCCCCGTCCAGAAGCACGCTACCGGTGACGCGACTGTCGGGAATAAGATCTGACATCCGATTGAGAATACGCAGGAAGGTGGACTTGCCGCTTTTGGCCGGTCCCATCAGCCCCAGGATTTCTCCGGAGAAAACATCCAGATTGAGGCTGTTGAGGGCTTGAAAGGCTCCGTAATAGAATGACAGGTCGCGGACCTGGATTTTTACCTTAGCCATCTGGTTACTTCGACATCTCCTCTAGCCTTTTCAGAATTCCTGACCTGTTCACAGAGATTTATACCGTTTAGGGAAACTTCTTTATTAGGAATATTTGCCGATGAAACGCGTCATCAGACTGTAAGCGGTAACATTGATCAACAGAATGGAAATCATTAAAATGGCCGCGGTGCCATAGGCATTGGGCATGGATAATCCTTCCCGGGCCAGGATATAGAAATGCACCGCCATACTGCGGCCCGAGTCAAACAGGGTCGTAGGGGTGCGCAAAGAGGCCCCGGCGGTAAATAATACCACCGCGGTTTCGCCAATCGACCGGCCAATGCTCAGCACGAGACCGGTCATGATTCCGGGCAGGGCGTTGGGCACCACTACCCGGGTAATGGTTTGCCACTTGGTCACTCCTAAAGAATAACATACCTGGCGATAATCCGTCGGAACGGCCTTGAGCGCCTCTTCACTGGTGCGAATGATGGTGGGCAAAATCATAATCGATAAACTTAGCCCGCCGGACAGGATAGACCAACCCAACTGCATTTTCATCACAAACAGGACAAAGCCGAACAGCCCTAAAATAATCGAGGGGACCCCGGCCAGACATTCGGCCCCGAAGCGAATAATTTTGGTTATCCAGCTTTCCCGCGTGTATTCAACCAGATAAATCGCGGTTGCCACTCCCAGGGGCGAGGCCACCACCAGGGCAACCAGGGTAAGATAAGCAGTGGTAACGATGGTGGGGAAGATACCCCCTTCCCGCCCCATGTCTCTAATCTCGGAAAACAAAAATTGGGGAGTGACTTGGGGCAAACCGTGGACCGAAACAAAAACAATGATAAATATCAACACCAGGATGGTGAGGCCGGTCAGACTCCACAGCAAGCTTTTGATCAGACGCTGGCTCAACAACGGGTCAAGTCGCATTTGGGGCTCATTTCCTCCGGGTGATAACCGTAGCCAGGGTATTTAAAATCATGATAATGATAAACAGCACAATGCCGGTGGCAAACAGGGCCTCCCGATGCTTACCCGCGGCATAGCCTAATTCCAGGGCAATATTACTGGTTAAGGTGCGGACCGGATCTAAAATCGAGGTCGGGATTTTGAGGGCGTTGCCAGCCACCATGATCACCGCCATGGTTTCGCCGATGGCCCGTCCCATGCCCAGAATCACCGCGGTAATGATCCCGGAGCGGGCCGCCGGCAATACTACCCGGCGTACGGTCTGCCACTCGGTGGCCCCCAAGGCAATGGAGCCTTCCCGATAGATCATCGGCACCGCGCTGATGGCGTCAATTGAGATGCTAATCACGGTAGGCAGAATCATAATGCCCAGAATCAAGGCCCCGGCCAATAAGGACAGCCCCGGCCCGCCCAGGAATTTGCGGATCAGGGGCACCAACAACACTACTCCCAAAAAACCATAGACCACCGAGGGAATCCCGGCCAATAGTTCAATGGTGGGCTTGAGGATGCGGGTCAGCCCGGGCGGCGAAAATTCCGCCAGGACAATGGCACAGGCCAGCCCCAGGGGCACGCCCGTAACTAAGGCCCCCAAAGTGACATACAGGGAAGAGACGATCATCGCAAAGATGCCAAAGTGGCCTTTGGTGGGAGACCAATGGGTCCCCAGGATAAAGGCCTTGATCCCGGTAGCCAGGATGATCGGCAGGCCTTCCAGAAAGATAAATATGGTGATTAATATTAAAGAGCCGATGGCCGACAGGGCCAAGAGCAGCAAGATTTTCTCAATAATTTTTTCTTTTACCATCAAAGCCGCCGCTTATTGAACTCCTACCAAACCCTCAACCTCTAAGAGAAGCTGACCTTTACGGCTCAGGACATAGTCGATAAAGGCCTTGGCGCCCCCGGTGGGCGGACCCTTAGTGACAAAGTAAAAATGCCGGGTCAACTCATAGCGTTTTTCTTTAATGTTAATGGCCTTAGGTTTCACGCCGTCAATGGCCACGGCCTTGACCTGGTTGTTAACCAGGCCCACGGAGATATAGCCCAAGGCATGGGGATCGTTAGCCACGATCTCCCGCACCGAGCCGTTGGAGTCCTGCACCAGGGCCGCGGGGGTAATTTCCGTATGGCCCATTACCAGTTCTTCAAAGGCATTGCGGGTGCCGGAGCCTTCCTCTCGGGTAATGGCATGGATGCCATGCGGTTTTAACCCTAACTGGGCCCAATTGTTGATTTCCCCGGTAAAAATTTGGCGTAGCTGTTTTAG
>MUKC01000145.1 GCA_002049795.1 Desulfobacca sp. 4484_104
GAATGGCAACAACAGGTCCGGGAGGAAGAGGAGCAGCGCCGGGAGGAAGCCGCGCCCGCGGCGCGGCCGGAATTTTTCCCGGTCATCGAACCGGTGCGGCCCTCGGAAAACTTGCAAGTCGGTCCGGCGACCGGCACCCTGGCCCCGTACGGCTATGCCTGGGCCGAAGATACCTTGAGCCGGGGGTGGACCTTCCACCGCCTGGGACCTTTCCGGGTGTCGCCGTTTCTGGCTTATAACGGCATTTACCGCAGTAATATTTATCAGACTTCGACCGATAAAAAATCCGATTATGTAAATAACCTCAGACCGGGTCTGAGCCTTGAACTGCCCCTGGCGCATCGCCACCGGCTTTCTTTGGGATACCTGGGCGATTATTTTATCTATAGCAGTCATTCGACCGATAGTCATTATGACCATAATGTCAATGCCGATGCTAATTTCAATTTCCGCGGCGGCCTGAGTCTGGGGTTCGGTTCGGCTTATCGGCACGCCACCGAAGAGCGCTCGGCGGTGGTGGGCCGGAAAAGGCGCTACGATCGCACCACCCCCTATTTCAAGGCAGCCTATGCCTTTGCCGACGTCTGGAAACTGGAGACCAACTATCAATTCGATAATCTCGACTTTGCCAAGGCCATCAATCGGCAGGACGATTACCAGTATCACACCGGCGGGGCCACCCTGTTCTATAAATTCTGGCCCAAGACCGCGGCGCTGGTGCAATACATCATTCAGGGGCGCGTCTATCCGAATCGATCGATCAACGACAGCCTCAGCCACTCACCGTTGATCGGCCTGACCTGGGACCCGACCGCCAAGCTGTCGGGGACCGTCAAGTTCGGCTATACCTTCCGGGAATATGACACCGACCTCGCCGGGCGCAATAACAGTCCCAACTCCTGGGCCTTGGCCATGCAGACGCTTTATCGCTACAGCCGCTATACCAATCTGGCTCTCACCGCCCAACGCTCTTACCAGGATGACGTCGATTTCGGCAACAACGCCTATGAGAACAGCGCCGTCTATGTCACCCTGAATAAGCACTGGCATTATTTCCGGACTGATAGTTATTTGGCCTTTTATTATATCAACAACAATTACGTTAATGTGGCGGCGGATCCGGTCACCGGCCGGCTTAAGGAACGTGATGACGATATCATCTCCGTGGGCTGCGGCTTGAGCCAGCCCTTCACCTCTTATTTCAGGCTGCGGCTGGATTACAACTTCATCAACAAGGATTCCAATTTCAGCACCTACAGCTTTAATGAGCATCGGTTGCTGTTCGGCATTGAGACCTCTTTGTAAAGTTTGCTGCGGGAGGGAAAGGCCTAATGCAACCAGTAACCTGGTGGTCCTGGGTGATCCTGAGCGGGGCGAGCGTGGTGCTGATCTTCGCGCCACTGGCCTTTGCCGGGGTCCACACCTGGGCCTATTTCAGCCTGGGCGTGTTAATCGCGCTGCTCAGCATGTTGTTGCTGGCGGTGCTGCTGCTCAGGGTGCTTTGGGGGCCATGGCTGCCCTACAACTGGCCGCGGCCGCCGCTCTGGGGCCTGGTGCTGGCCTTCCTGGCCCTGATCATCCTGCAGGTCATCTATCTGCCCCAGGCCCTGGTGGGGTGGCTTTCTCCCGAGGCCCTGGCAATACGGACCCTGGGCAACGGCTACGGCCTGGCCGCCGCGGTGCCATTGTCGCTCAATGCCTATGCCACGCAGTTGGAACTGTTAAAACTGCTGCCCGCGGTGCTGCTGTTCTTCCTGCTGCTCTATGCCGTCCGCAGCCGGTTGCAGATGCGGCTGCTGGTCGGGGTCATCCTGGCGGTGGCCCTGTTCGAAGTGGCCTACGGCGCCGCCACCCTGCATTCGCACCGCATCTGGGGCTGGAAGAATATCTATACCGGTTTCCGGCTCAGCGGCACCTTTATCAACAGCAACAACCTGGGGGCTTTCCTGGCCATGGCCATCTGTCTGGGCTTCGGCCTGTTCCAGGCCATGCGGCCGCCCCGACTCAACCAGGCGCCAGGCACCGGCTGGCGGCGCTTTATCAAAATGACCGAAGCCGAGCGCCTCGAACCCCAGTTCAGGCGGTATGCCCTGTTCTTCCTGCTGATCGTGTTGACCGCCGGGCTGATTCTCACCGGTTCCCGGGGGGCCATGACCTCCCTGGTCTTTGCCTTTGTGATGATGGGCGCCCTGACCTGGAGCCGCTCCCGCAAACGCGGCACCCTGGCCATCATGGTGCTTTTCCTGGTCCTGGCCCTGGGCTACGGCCTGTTCTTGGGGGCCGGCCCGGCCTTGGCCCGTTTTCTGGACCTGCAACATTGGGGGCGCTATTGTGCCTTTATGGGCGCCTTCGCCATCTTCAGCGATTTTCCGCTGGTGGGTTCCGGCCTGGCCACCTTCGGGGATTTGTATTATCAGCATCAACCGCATGAAATAAACGGCGTCTTTTATACTTATACCCACAATGACTGGCTGCAGTTGCTGGCCGAAACCGGCGGCCTGGGCTTTTTGCTGGTGGTGGGCGGCTTCCTGATTTTGCTCTACCGGCTCATTGACCGCTGGCGGCAGCGGCAGGATTATTTTGCCGCGGGCCTGGGCCTGGGGGGTTTGGGGGCTTTGATGGCGGTGGCTTTTCATGCCCTGGCCGAATTCAATCTGCACATTCCGGCCAATGCCCCCCGGCCTATTTCCAGGGACGGGCCGCGGCCCTGGCCCGGACTGCGATCGATCAGCAGACAGCCGCCGAGATCGAGACCCTGACCCGGCAGGCCGTCTTCCTGGCTCCGGCCAACTGGCGGCTGCGGCTGCAACTGGCCGATTTTTATCTGAGTGAATTTTCTAAGCAGCCCTCACGCCATGTGCCCTGCGGCCTCAAAGAGTTGGCTGCCGCGGTCCAGCTGTTCCCGGAGTCGGCCGGGCTGCAGTTCCGGCTGGGCGCCACCCTGGCCTGGGCGGAGAAATATTATCACGGGCTGGTGCCCACGGAATTACGGGGTCAGAGCCGCCCGGCCCTGGAGCGGGCCATTGCTCTAAACCCGCGGCTGCAAAAACCGGCCGCCCGATATTTACCCCAAAGTTCATAAGGCTAACCAGCCTCAAAGGAGCTAAGGATGGCAAACCGCGTCAGGATGTTGGTCCCGCTGTTGCTGGCCACGGTGATCATCGCATTTTATATGGCCGGCCCTGCCGCCGGCCAGGACGATTATATCCTGGGGCCGGAAGACGAGATCGAAATCAAGGTCTGGGACCACGAAGATCTGACCCGCAAGCTCAGGGTCGGTCTGGATGGCCGCATTTCTTATCCCTTTGTCGGCGAAGTCCAGGCCCAGGGTCGCACTGTGCTCGAACTCCAGAAAGACCTTGAGCGGCGCCTGGCCGATGGTTATCTCATCGACCCCAATGTATCCATCACGGTCACCGAGTACAAGAGCCAGAAATTTTTTGTGATCGGCAATGTCCGCCAACCCGGCACCTATCCCCTGACCCGGTCCATCCGGGTGCTGGAGGCCATCGCCCTGGCCGGCGGAATAGGCAGCGGCTATGGCCGCAACCAAGGGGGCGGCAGTACGGCGGTCATTGTCCGGCCCCGCGGCGGCGCCCGGCCCGACCAGCCCATGCTGCCGGGAAAAAGCCGGAATGCGGAAAATATCAAGGTCTCCCTGACCGCGGCCTATGCCGGGGACCAGAGCCAGAACATCGAGATCAAGAGCGGCGACACCATCTTTGTGCCTCTCGAGGTGGTCTACGTCACCGGCCAGGTCAAGCGGCCGGGCCGCTATCCCTATGAACCGAACATGACCGTCCTGATGGCGGTGACCACCGCCGAAGGCTTCACCGACAAGGCCGCGCCCAAGAAGACCTTTATCATCCGTGAACAATCAGCCGGTAAGGCAAAGATCAGAGTCGATCTAAATCAGCCGGTTAAACCCGGGGATACCATCGTGGTGCCGGAGTCCTGGTTCTAAGCTTCGACATTAATTCCAGCTATAGAAAGGAAAAGTTATCGGTGGTTTGTAATGGGGCCCCGGCGGGGAAGTACGGCAATGGTTATAATAGCTTGACCACCGCGGCGACGATGGCGATGCCGGCCACCGGCATGGCACCCAGGCGCATAGTGAGATCATGCCGCAGCCGCAGTTCCATCTCCTGCATGTCGCGGCGCAAGCCGGTTTCCAGCTCTTTCATATCGCGTCGCAGCCCGGTTTCCAGTTCTTTGATCCGGGCTTCCAACCGGGCTTCCAACTCTTTGAGGTCCTGCTTGGTGGCCAGCCGTTCCTCTACCAGGCCGGCCATAGACGCAGCTAAGGCTTCGGCCTGTTCCGGGGTGAAATTGGCCGCTTTCAGCTTCTTGGCAAATTCCAGGGTGTCAAAGGCCAGACCGCGCATAAAAGGTCCTCTTTAAAGCAACCCGAAGTAATTTTTATGATAACAGATTAATCAAGGATGTCAAAGTTGAGTTTCCGGTTTCGAGTTTGCATCCGGGCCTGGGGCATTGGGGTGCTCTCGCCAAGCTCATTAGAACATTGCCAAATATAAGAGGTGTTAACCATTATGGAAGAAACCCCGAGTCTGGACTACCCCTTGCCGCAGGGGCGTAGTCTGCAGGAATATCTGGGCATCCTGGTCAAACGCCGTTGGGCCGCCCTCTCCGTGTTTATTACCCTGGTGGTCACCGTAATTTTATATTCTTTTACCGCCACGCCGATTTACAAAGCCACGACCCAGCTGTTGATCGAACGGGAAACCCCCCGCATCCTGGAAGGCCGGGAAGTCATCCCCGGCACTTCCGGCGGCCAAGAGTTTTACCAGACCCAGTACAAGCTCCTGGAGAGCCGCGCCTTGGCCCAAAAGGTGGTGGACAAGCTGCATCTGGACAAGCATCCCGCCTACCGGGAGATTTTTGCCTCGCTGCCCCCGGACGCGGACCCGGCCCAGCGCCGGCAAGCCAAAGAACGGCTGATCAGCGCGGTTTTGAACTCTTTGGAAATTACCCCCATCCGCAACAGCAACCTGGTGGAAGTCAGTTTTTATGATCCCGACCCCAAATTTGCCGCCCGGGTGGTCAATACTCTGGCCCAAGCCTACATCGAGCAGAGTCTGGAGATGCGCTTCTCCGCCGCCCAGGAGACCGCGCACTGGCTGCAAAAGAAGATTGCCGAGGCCCGTAAAAAATTGGAAGCTTCGGAGACCAGACTCAACCATTACAAGCGGGAACACAATATCGTCGCCCCTGAAGACAAAGAGAGCATCACTGCCCAGAAGCTGGAGAAGTTGAACCAGGCCCTGGTCGAGGCCCAGACCCGGCGGCTGGAGGTCGAAACCCGTTATAACCAGGTGAGCCAGGGCAAACCGATCTCGGAAGTCCTGGACAATCCGGTGATTCAAGCCCTGAAAGCCCAGGAAGCCGCCATTATCGCCGAACAGTCGCAGCTGGCCCGTAAGTATGGCGAAAAGCATCCCCGGATGATCCGGCTGGCCAACGAATTGGCCGCCATTCGCGGCAAAATGCGGGCCGAGATGCACACCATCATCCAGGCCATCAAAAACCAGTACCAGATGGCCAAAGCCCAGGAAGAAAACCTGAAAGCCGCGTTGGAGGCGCAAAAGGCCCAAACTCAGGACCTGAGCGACCGGTCAATTCAATTTCGGGTGCTCCTGCGGGATGTCGAGACCAACCGGGCCTTGTACGAAAATCTCCTCAAAACCCTGAAGGAAACCACCGCCACCCAGAACGTCCCGGCCACCAATATCCGCATTGTCTACCCGGCCACGGTACCCTCGGCGCCGGTCAAGCCCCGGAAAGTGCGCAACACCCTGCTGGCGGTGGTTATGGGCCTGGTGCTGGGCGCCGGCCTCGCCCTCACCCTGGAGCGGCTGGACAACACCTTCAAGACCCCGCAGGAGGTCGAGGCCTGGCTGGAAATCCCCAATCTGGCCCTGATCCCCCACCTGGAAGCGGCTGACCAAGGCAATAGTCATCAGGCCCCGGCATTGATTATCCAGCATCAACCCCGTCATCTGGTCTCCGAAGCTTATCGGGGCTTGCGCACCAACATTCTGTTTTCCTCTCCGGGCCAGTCCCCTCATACCATCTTGGTGACCAGTTCTATGCCCTTGGAAGGCAAGTCCGTCACCGCCGTCA
>MUKC01000146.1 GCA_002049795.1 Desulfobacca sp. 4484_104
CCGATAGGCAGGCCCTGGGAGCTGAGGCCGCAGGGCACCGAAATCCCCGGGATGCCCGCTAAATTGGCCGATAAAGTAAAGATATCCGACATATACATAGCCAACGGATCGTTCACCTTCTCGCCGATCCGGAAGGCCGGGGTCGGGGTCACCGGCGTCGCCAGCACTGCACAATGAGCCAGGGCGGCCTCAAAATCCCGGCGGATCAGGGTGCGGACCTGGGAGGCCTTCTGATAATAGGCCTCATAATATCCGGCCGACAGGGCATAAGTGCCCAACATGATACGCCGCCGGACCTCGGCCCCGAAGCCCTGCGACCGGGTCTGATTGTACATAGCCAGCAAACTTTTGGCCTCCGGGTCCCGGTAGCCGTATTTCACCCCATCATAGCGGGCCAGGTTGGAGCTGGCTTCGGCCGGCGCGATGAGGTAATAGGCGGCCACCACATAATCGGTATGCGGCAGGCTGACCTCGATTAATTCCGCGCCTAATTTGGCTAAGGTATCCAGGGCTTGCTGGACCGCAGCGCCTATTTCGGCATCTAATCCGGGCCCAAAGTATTCCTGGGGAATGCCAATTTTCAGGCCCCGGATTTCCAGGTTCAGACTCTGAGTATAGTCGGGCACGGGCAGGTTTACCGAGGTGGAATCTTTGGGGTCATAACCGGCGATGGCCTTAAGCAGCAGGGCGCAGTCGGTGACATCTTTGGTGATGGTGCCGATCTGATCCAGCGACGATCCGAAGGCTACCAGGCCGAAGCGGGAAACCCGGCCATAGGTGGGTTTGAGGCCCACTACCCCGCAATGCGCCGCGGGTTGGCGGATGGAGCCGCCGGTGTCCGAGGCTGCCGATCCCAGGCATAAATCCGCGGCAACCGCCACCGCCGAGCCGCCACTGGAGCCGCCGGGGATATGGTCCCGGTTCCAGGGATTATGGGCCGCGCCGAACGCCGAATTCTCATTGGAGGAGCCCATGGCGAATTCGTCCATATTGGTTTTGCCCAGAAAGATAGCCCCAGACTCTCGAAGTTTAGCACTGACCGCAGCATCGTAAGGCGGCACAAAGTTCGACAGGATGCGGGAGGCACAGGTCGTCCGCAGCCCTTGGGTGACAATCACATCCTTAATCGCCAACGGGATGCCGGTTAAAGGGGTAACCTCCCCCGACCTCAACCTAGTTTCGGCCTGCCTGGCCTGGCTTAAAGCACCTTCGGCATCTACCGTCAAATAACTGTTGAGTTGGCCGTCCAAGGCGGCAATGCGGTCTAAACAGGCCTGGGTGACTTCTTGGGGCGAGACCTCCCCTTGGTGCAAGAGGGGCGCCAGTTGCCCGATAGTTAGGGAATAGAGCGGCTCAGACATTAACTAACAGCTCCGTGGCTTGTTTTGACATACGTTGTGGTTAAATGATGCGCGGCACCAAGAAACCGCCGCGTTCCGGGGCCGGGGCGTTCTCTAAAGCAAGCTCCACTGGCAGACTGTCCTTAACGACATCGTCCCGAAAAGCGTTGCTGACCTCTAAGACGTGGGCCATGGGCGGCACCCCACTGGTATCCAGTTCGTTTAATTTTTCCACATAACCGAGAATATCGTTGAGTTGCCGGGTGAAAAGCTCCACTTCGGCGGCGCTCAGGGTCAGCCGGGCTAACTGCGCGACATGGTTAACCAGTTCCGGGGTCAGGGCCATGAGTTGCTCCTTGAGGACTAGAAAAAATTTAACTATGAAATCCTGGCTTAAAGCGGTCCTTATTTAGAAAGAAGACTTGTGCCTTGATAACTGCTGAGATTCCGGCTGCTTGCCGAAGTGGGGCGGAGGTTTAAAATTTCTAATCGCTTAGCCCTTGCGGAAAATTTTCGATTATGCTACCAATAAATTAATAAATTATTTATCTTAAATGGCCATTCCAAGGTTGATCATGACATTAAGCAGATTTTTTCATGGCTTGTGGTGGTAAGCCACGGGCAACGGCCAATCCCCCCTATGATAAATGGAAAAAATTCGAAATCTTAGCCAACTGCAAGAGATTGCCCGGCAGGTGCGCATCGACATCGTGACCATGTTAAATGCGGCTGGTTCCGGGCATACCGGGGGCTCCCTGTCGGCCACGGACATCTTGGTGGCCCTGTTCTTCGGTAAGATGAATCTTGATCCCCGGGACCCGCATTGGGTATTACGAGATCGCTTTGTGCTATCCAAAGGCCATGCGGCTCCGACCTATTATTCCATCCTGGCGCGACTGGGGTTCTTTGATCAGGCGGAGTTGATGACCTTACGGAGATTTGGCAGTTTTCTCCAGGGGCACCCGGATTGCAATTCGACGCCGGGAGTGGAAGTCTGCAGCGGCTCGCTGGGACAGGGCTTATCGGTGGCTAATGGCATGGCCCTGGCGGCCCGGCTCGATAACCTGCCGTCCCGGATATATGTGTTGCTGGGAGATGGCGAGGTGCAAGAAGGCCAGATCTGGGAAGCGGCCATGAGTGCGGCCCATTTTAAGCTAGATAAGGTTACCGCGATCATGGATTACAATAGGTTGCAAATCGATGGGAAGGTAGCCGAAATTATGAGTATCGAGCCACTTCCCGCCAAGTGGCAAGCTTTTGGTTGGCATACCATAGAAATTGATGGCCATAATATGGACCAGATCTTGGCGGCCCTGGATGCTGCCGAGGAAGTCGAGGACCGCCCCAGCATCATCATTGCCTCTACGATTAAGGGTAAAGGGGTCTCCATTTTTGAGAATAAAGTCAAGTATCACGGAGTGGCCCCCACCGACGCGGAATTAGACCTCGCCCTGAAAGAGCTCGGTGCCGCGTAAACTTATTGGTCAAAATCTACCTTCCTGCGAGGGGAACAGTGTCGGAACAATTAAGCACCAGGGTGGAGTATGGTAAGACCCTGGCTGAACTAGGAGAACAAAACCAAGATATCGTGGCCCTGGATGCAGATCTGTCCGGCTCCACCAATACCCAACGATTTGCCCAAGCTTTTAAGGATCGCTTCTTCAACATGGGGATTGCCGAACAGGATCTGATGGGCACCGCGGCCGGACTGGCAGTCAGCGGAAAAATCCCCTTTGCCAGCACGTTCGCCATATTTGCTACCGGCCGGGGCTGGGAGCAGATCAGGCAGACCATTGCCTATGGCGGTCTAAATGTCAAAATCGTTGCCAGCCACGGCGGGGTCACGGTGGGCGAAGATGGCGGCTCGCATCAGGCCATTGAAGATCTGGCACTGATGCGGGTGATCCCTAACATGGTGGTTTTGGTCCCGGCCGATGGCATTGAAGTCCGACGGATGGTCGAATGGGCGGTAACCTATCAAGGCCCGGTGTATATCCGCACTTCCCGGATTCCCTTTCCGGTAATCTATGATGAGACCTACCGCTTTGAGTTGGGCACCGGGTCGATTCTGCGGGACGGAGATGATCTCTGTCTGGCCGGGCTGGGTTTAATGGTACACCACTGTTTGGAGGCCGCCGAATTGTTGGCCGCCGAAGGCATTTCGGCACGAGTCCTCAACCTGTCCTCGCTCAAGCCCCTGGACTGGGAACTGGTGGTGGCTTCGGCACAAAAAACCGGGGCTTTGGTGACCGCGGAAGAACACCTGGTGACCGGCGGGCTGGCCAGCGCGGTGTGTGAAGTGCTGGCCGAACATTATCCGGTGCCGGTAGAAAGAATAGGGATTCGGGATGTGTTTGGCATTTCCGGCAAGCCTAAAGATCTGTTGGAACATTATGGCCTAATGTCTATTGATATCCGAAACGCCGCCTATAAGGTCCTAAAAAGCAAAGCCAGGTCCAAGTCCCTGGAATTACGGCAGGTAATAAAATGAAGCTTATACCCCGCCGTTACTTAGCTGTCTGGATCTGTAGCGTTCTTTTAGGTTCCATGCTGCTAGCCATGGGTTCTTGGAGGGCTTTCTACCGTTCCCCCGCCCAGGCGGCTTCCAGTCAAACTTATGCCCAGCTTCGACTTTTAATGGAAGCGCTATACGAAGTCGAAAATAAATATGTCGGGGATGAACAAGATACCAGCCTGATCTATGGGGCTATCCGCGGCATGGTGATGTCTTTAGACCCCACCGCGTCGTTTTTGACTCCTTCGGCCTATCAAGAAATGCTGGCCGGGAATCAGGCCCCGATCGGGGAGATGGGAGTCGAATTAACCTTTAAGAATAAAGTCCTCACCGTAGTTGCTCCTTTGGAAGGCGGGCCGGCCTGGCAAGCCGGTATCAAAGCCGGAGATCATATTCTCAAAATCAACGACGAGATGGTCCGAAATATGACCGCTCTGGAAGCCGCCAAACACCTTCAAGGGCCACCGGGTTCGACGATCAAGATGCAGATTATCCGTAACGGCATGATTAAACCCCAGGATGTGACGATCACCTTGGAAAAATTAAGTCCAGTTACGGTTAACCACTATATCCTGGAACATGATTATGGTTATCTGCGCCTGAAACATTTTAATGATCAGACCGCCAAGGAATTAGAGTCGGCAGTCAAAGACCTGGACAAGCGTCGCCCGCCGCTTAAAGGTCTAATCCTCGATCTGCGCAACACCGCGGGAGGCAGTTTGGACCAGGCAATTGCCGTGGCCTCCGTATTTATTGGGAACTCCATGGTATTTTACACTAAAGGCCGCCACCAGGAACAGCCGCAGCCCCGGTATGGCCAGAAAATGCCCCAGGCCCTGAAAGACCTGCCATTAGTGGTGCTGGTCGATGGCGGCACGGCCCGGGCGGCCGAAATCCTAGCCGGAGCTCTGAAAGACCAGCGGCACGCTGTCCTGTTAGGTTTTAAAACCTTCGGCAACGGTGCCGTCCATAAAGTATTTCCATTAAAAGATGGCTCAGCCCTGATTATCACCGTGGCCCAATGTTATACACCTAACGGCCAGATAATTCAGGACAAAGGTCTGGAGCCGAATATTGTCGGGATTACTAACGGGTATTCCGAAAACGAGGAATTCGAAGCCGAGCTGGAACTCAAAAAACCCCAAGAGATTACCAATGCCCAAGACTTGCTTAAAGATCCGCTGATCACTCAGGCGCTTAAACTGTTAGGACTGGAAGGCAGTCCAGACTTAGCGAAATCATCCTCTGATCCTATTGCCGGAACACCGCCGGAATGAACCCAAAGCGGCAGTGGTAAAAGTTTATCTATTTATTAATACTGGTAATTTTTAAAGGTTGAACAAATTATGAGTCTAACCAACGGGGTGAGAAAATCTGCGGCCGGTGTGGTCAAGAAAGGCCAGAAGCGCGCTATGCTCCTCATGGCCGCCGGGATCCTGGTGCTACTTCTAACTGGGGTAGCCTGGCCCCAGAATGATGATTCTTTCAATAAATTACCGGTATTCTCGGAAGCCCTGGGTATCATTGAGGAGCAATATTTAGAGCCCCAGGACATCAAAAAACTTATCTATGGCTCTATTCGGGGAATTGTCGGGACCTTAGATTCCCATTC
>MUKC01000147.1 GCA_002049795.1 Desulfobacca sp. 4484_104
CGTCGGCACCCAGGCTGAGATTATTTCCCTGAAAGACGGCTCCTACCTGGTAAAGGCCGACATTCCCATCCGGCGCCTGAACCAGGACATCCCTTTCCTGAACATTCCCGAAGAAGACAGCTACCTGCACCTGGCCGGCTTCATCCTCTCCCGGCTGGGCAGCATCCCCGTCAACGGCGACGTCATTGACATTCCTTCGGCAAGGCTGAAGGTTGTCCTGGTCAAGGCAAACAAAATCATCCTGGTGCGAATCATCCCAACTTCAGATTCCCCACCTATCCCTTGACAGCAAATATAAAATATATTACATACAATCCCGGCGATATTCAATAATGTCAATCTTTTAATATTTTTACTGGAGGAGCCTTCTGATGAAAAAAGCTGATGTGGTAATTGTAGGTGGATCAGCTGCCGGCCTGATGGCTGCAGTCACCCTGAAAAAGCGTCATCCCGAAAAACAGATCACGGTAATTCGCGACGTTGCCAAAACCCCGGTTCCCTGTGGTATTCCTTACATTTATGGTATTCTCGGCGACGTATTTCTTAATATGGGCATCGAGATTATTCAGCAAAAGGTGGAAGACATTAACCGGCAGGAAAAAACCGTTATTTTTGCACGATAAATTTCTTAATATGGGCATCGAGATTATTCAGCAAAAGGTGGAAGATATTAACCGGCAGGAAAAAACCGTTATTTTTGCCGACGGCAATACCATAGGTTATGACAAGCTGATTCTCGGTATTGGTTCCAAACCCATGGTTCCGCCGATGCCTTTTTGCCGACGGCAATACTATAGGTTATGACAAGCTGATTCTCGGTATTGGTTCCAAACCCATGGTTCCGCCGATGCCCGGGATTGACCTTGGCAACGTTTTCACGATCAGCAAAGACCCTGCACCCTGCTGCCCTGCAGCAGCTGTACGCAGCCCTGGAAACGGCCCGCAAGATCATCGTCATCGGCGGCGGCTTCATCGGGGTTGAGATGGCTGAACAAATTTCCCTGATGGGAAAAACAGGTCAGCATCCATTTGAAGTTACCATTATAGAGATGCTTCCCCACTGCCTGATGCTGGCCTGTGAAGAAGAATTCTGCGTCCAGGCGGAGGATGAACTGCGCCGCATGGACATCAACATCATGACCAACAGCCGGGTGGAAGCCCTTGAAGGTGAAAAAACCGTTTCCGCGGTCAAACTCGCTGACGGCACTTCGCTGCCGGCAGATCTGGTCATTATCGGCATCGGCGCGGTAGCCAACATTGACCTGGCGGTAAAAATGGGTCTGGACGCCGACCCCCGGGGCGGCATTCAGGTCAACGAATACATGCAGACCAGCGATCCCGACATTTACGCCGCCGGGGACTGCGCCACCAAGTTCTCCCTGATTACCGGCAAACCTTCAGGAATCCGCTTGGCTTCGGTCGCCTGTTCGGAGGGCATGATCGCCGCCAGCAACATCTACGGAACCACGCGGAAAACCATGGGTGCCCTGGGAGCCTTTGCCACTAAAATTGGCAACCGCAGCATCGCTGCCGCCGGTCTGACCACCAGTGCCGCCGCCAAAGAGGAGATTGAAGTAATTATTGGTGAAGCTACCGCTCCAAATCGGCATCCAGGCGGTTTGCCGGGATGCACCATGGACATGAAGGTAAAACTCCTGTTCCGGAAAGATACCGGAGCCATTGTCGGCGGGCACGTCAGTGGCGGGGAATCAGCCGCTGACATGGTCAACATCATTGCCATTGCCATTCAGGACAAGCTGAATGCCGAACAATTGGCAACCATGCAGTACGCTACCCATCCCATGCTGACCGCCTCTCCCCTGGCCTACCACGTCATGCTGGCGGCCGAAAATGCCGCCCTGCAGTTTTAAGGAAAAGCCGGCCGGGGAAAAATTTTTCCAAAAGAATCCAAAAAAACAAGACAGCCGCTGTCAGTTGACAGCGGCTGTAATTTAGGCATGACCGTCTCTCAGCCTCCTTGGGGCAAAAACATGTTCAAATACTGTGACAAAGCGGAAAAATAATTGAAAAAAAGCATTACACCAATCACGATTAAAAATTGAAAAAAAGCATTACACCAATCACGATTAAAAAGATGCCGCTGATGATGCTGATGACGCGCAGGTACCGGTTCATCCTGGAAAAATAGGCCAGAAATGAATTAAAGGCCAGCGCCGAAACCAGGAAGGGCACCCCCAGGCCCAGTGAATAGGAAAACAGCAGGATGATGCCGCTCATCATGTTTTTTTCGGTGCTGGCATACAGCAGGATGCTGGCCAGGATCGGACCGATGCAGGGCGTCCAGCCGGCGGCAAAAGCGATGCCCACCAGCACCGAGCCCACGTAGCCGATCGGCCGGCTTTTGAACTCAAGCCGGCCGGCTTTTGAACTCAAGCCGCTTTTCCTGCTCAAGGAACTTCAGCTTGACGATGCCGGTAATATGGATGCCCAGCAGCACGACAATAACGCCGCCCACCTTCCTGATCAGGGCCTGGTTCTGCTGGAAGAAGCTTCCCAGGTAGGTTGCCGAGGCCCCCAGGGCCACAAACACCAGGCTGAAGCCAAGGATGAAAAGCAGTGAATGAACAATAGTCCGCCGTCGGATGGAAGCATCGCCACTGGCGGTCAAATCGTCAAAGGAAACCCCGGTGATATAGGTCAGGTACGACGGGATCAGGGGCAGGACGCAGGGAGAAACAAAAGACAGCAGCCCGGCGGTAAAAGCGATAAAAATCGAAATATTTGACGTTTCGGCCATGTCAATTCCTCTGTTCAGCTATATAAAAAGCAGGCCACTTTGTGCTGATGTCCATGATCCCGCAGTTCCGGCATTGATTCCAGGCAGATCGTCTGCCGCTCCGGACAGCGGGAATAAAAAGGGCCATCCCCGTCGACCCCGCTTTGCGCTCCAGATCAACGATTTTTTCCCGCTTCCGGTCCGGATCAGGCAAAGGAATGGAACGCAGCAGCAGCCTGGTATAAGGATGCAGTGGCTCCCGGTACAGAGAATCGCTGGGGGCTTCCTCGAGAATTTTCCCCAGGTACATGACCAGTATCCGGTCGCTAAGCAGCTTGACGACGCTGAGGTCATGGGAAATAAACAGCATCGTCAGGTTGAACTGTTCCCGCAAATCAAGCAGCAGGTTGATGATCTGGGCCTGAATCGAGACATCAAGCGCCGACACCGGTTCATCGGCAACCACGAATTCAGGATTCAGGGCCAGGGCCCGGGCAATACCCACCCGCTGCCGCTGGCCGCCGCTGAATTCATGGGCGTAGCGATCTCCCATGTCACTATCCAGGCCAACGATGTCCAGCAGTTCGTCAACCCGCTGGCGCCGCCACCCCGCCGCCCCCAGCCGGTGGATAATCAGGGGCTCTTCAATAATTTTGCGAACCTTCATCCGGGGGTTGAGGGAGGAATACGGATCCTGAAAAATCATCTGCAGCTGCCGCCGGTAGGGACGAAGCTCCCGCTCTGCAAGCGATGACAGCCTGGTCTGGTGATAATATATTTCTCCCCGGTCAAAATTTTCCAATCGGAGCAGCAGCTTTCCCAGGGTCGACTTGCCGCACCCTGACTCGCCAACCAGGCCGACAATTTCACCGGCTTCAATCTGGAAGCTGACCCCGTCAACCGCCCGAATGTAGTTTTTTGCCGATCTGAAGCCGCCGCCCCGCTGAGGCAGCTCCAGCGGCTGCTGGCATTTTTTCAAAGCGGCAAGGATTTGATCCGGAGTGATGTCGCCGGACAGGTACGGCTGACCAATGTTGCGCAGCAGGACCATTTTCAGGACGCCGGCCGTGGTCTTTTTGTCCCGGGCCATCACTTCCAGCAATTTCTCTCCCTGAATCTCGGCCGGTACGGAAAGATCCATTTTAAAAAGGTGCAGCAGGTTAAGAATTCGCTTCAGGTCGTCGGTTGACAACACCCCGGCTTCCACCGACAAATGGGCCGCAAAAACCAGGCCCATGGCTACCGCCGCCCCATGCTTCAGGCCGACGTAGGCACTGGTTTTTTCCAGGGCGTGCCCAAGGGTGTGTCCAAGGTTGAGGATGGCCCGCACCCCCAGCTGCTCCAACTCGTCGCGGGCGACAAAATCCGCCTTGATCCGACAGCAGAGATGCAGCATGCCGGCAAGGATTTTGGGGTTTTTAGCCAAAATCTGCTGATCGTTCATTTCCAGGAAAGAAACAAAATCGTCGCCGGCAATCAAAGCGTATTTCAGCACCTCCCCCATGCCGCTGAAAAACTCGTCATCGGGCAGGGTTTCGAGAAAGTCAACATCGGCAAGCACTACCCGCGGCTGGTAAAAAGAGCCGATGAGGTTTTTGCCAACCGGCAGGTTGATGCCGTTTTTGCCGCCGATGGCACTGTCAACCTGGGCCAGCAGGGTCGTCGGCACCTGGATGAGATCAATGCCGCGCATGTAGGTGGCGGCGGCAAAACCGGCCAGATCCCCGATTACCCCGCCGCCGAAAGCGCAGACAAAACCATCCCGCTGCAGTCCGGCATCAAACATCTGCTGATAAAGACTGAAAAGGGTTTCCTGGTTTTTATATTGCTCGCCATCGGCAACAATAAGCGGGACAACTTCATATTCCGTACCGGCAAAAAGGTTCAGAAACCGGTCAAGGTGCAGGTCGGCCACGGTTTCATTGGTGATCACCACCCCCCGCAGCCCCTTGAAATGAGGCAGATACGTCTCGCTTTTTTCACCGCTGGTCAAGCCGGAACCGATAATGACCGGGTAGCTCTTGGCACCCAGAGGGACAGTCAGCTTATGAACAGTCATGGATTTCACAATTCTCCGTCAGTGCCGCACACCCGCCGGCAAACTTCAAGATAAGCCTCTTCCACTTTCCCCAGGTCGCGGCGAAAGCGGTCCTTATCCATTTTTTCCAAACTTTCGGCATCCCACAAGCGGCAGGTGTCCGGGCAGATTTCATCCGCCAGCAGCACTTCCCCGCCAAAAAGACCGAACTCCAGTTTAAAATCAACCAGCAAAATACCCCGGTCGAGAAAGTACTGCCGCAGGATGTCATTGATTTTCAGGGCCATCTCCCGGGCCCGGTCAATCTGCTCCCCGGTGGCCAGGGAGAAGGCCAGAACGTGATCACGGTTGATCATCGGATCATGCAGGGAATCATCCTTATAATAATATTCGACAATCGGAAACGCCAGGCTCTCACCTTCAGGCCGGCCCATGCGCTTGGACAGGCTGCCGGCAACAATGTTGCGCACCACCACCTCAACGGGAATGATGTCCACTTTTTTAACCAGCACCTCCCGGTCGGAAAGAACTTCCACCAGGTGGGTCGGGATCCCCTTTTCCGCCAGCAGGGTGAACAGGGTGGTGGAAATCCGGTTGTTAAGAATTCCCTTCTCAACGATGGTCCCCTTTTTGGCCCCATCAAAGGCCGTGGCATCATCCTTGAAGTACATGATGCAGTGCCGGTCGTCATCGGTGGCATAAATGATTTTGGCCTTGCCCTCATATACCTGATTCCCTCGCTTCATTGTGTTCTCCTTTTATTTTCCGAATACCCGGCGGAAGACAACCGGAATCTGACGCAGATGATGTTCCACATTGAACAGGCTTTCAATCTCATCCGCGGATAAAACCTTCATCACCTCAGCATCATTCAAAAGGTTTTCCTTGAAGGAAGTGCCTTTTTCAAAGGAATCCATGGCATTTTTCTGCACCCAGCGATAAGCCTGCTCACGGCTGACACCCCGGCGGGCCAGGGCCAGCAGGACGCCCTGGGAATAGATGGTCCCCCCGGTCAACCGCAGGTTTTCCATCATCCGGTCCGGGTAGACCACCAGCTTGTCCACCAGGCCGATAAAACGCTGAAGGATAAAATCCATCAGGATGGTGGAATCGGGACCGATGACCCGTTCCACCGATGAATGGCTGATGTCACGCTCATGCCACAGAGGCATGTTCTCCATTGCCGCCAGGGAATTGGAACGCACCAGGCGGGCCAGGCCGCAGATGTTTTCCGACAGGATGGGGTTTCGCTTATGGGGCATGGCCGACGAACCCTTCTGCCCGGCATGAAAAAACTCCTCCGCCTCGCCAACCTCGGTACGCTGCAGGTGCCTGATCTCAACGGCAAATTTTTCGATGGACCCGGCCAGCAGGGCCAGGGAGGTGAAAAAGGCCGCGTGGCGGTCCCGCTGGACAATCTGGCTGGACGCCGGGGCCGGCGACAAGCCCAGCCGGCGGCAGACACGCTCTTCAACCTCGGGAGCAATGTTGGCGAAAGTGCCCACGGCACCGGATATCTTCCCAACAGAGACGTCTTCCAGGGCCAGCACGTAGCGGCGGCGCTGCCGCCTGATTTCATCGAACCAGATGGCCAGCTTCAGCCCAAAGGTTATGGGCTCGGCATGGATTCCATGGGAACGGCCGATCATGACGCAGTCCCGGTACTGGTGGGCTTTTTTCTCCAGGACTTCAAGGAGCCGGTCAATGTCAGCCAGGATCAGTTCCCCGGCTTCTTTCAACTGCAGGCCAAGAGCGGTGTCAAGAACGTCGGATGAGGTCATCCCCAGATGGATGTAGCGGGAATCGGGACCGACAAATTCGCCCACCGAGGTCAGGAAGGCAATGACGTCATGCCGGACCTCCTGTTCGATTTCCTGGATCCTGGGAACGGAAAAATCGGCTTTTTCCCTGATAACCTCGTATGATTCCGGCGGAATCTCCCCCAAATCAGCCAGGGCTTCGCACACCGCCAGCTCAACTTTCAGCCAGGCCCGGTACTTGTTTTCCTCACTCCAGATTTTCCCCATTTCGGGCCTGGTGTAGCGATCAATCATCCTCGTTTTCCTTTATTTCCGGCCGGATGATCATCACTGAACACCTGGCGTTTTTCAATACCTTGCTGGCCACACTGCCCATCAGGAAGCTCTTGATTCCCGACCAGCCATGGGAGCCCACGAAAATGGCATCCGCGTGCCGTTCATGGGCCTCCTCAACAATGGTGGTTGCCGGATGTCCCTCAACAATGGTCGTTTCAATCCGGGTCAAATCATATTTGCGGGCAATGGCTTCAATTTCTTCCATTTTTTCGCGGCCGGCCGCCTTGCGGGCTTCCACCACCGCCTGGATGCTTTCCAGATCCTCCGCCGGCAGGGCCATGCCGTCCAGGCCCAAAAGCAGAAATCCTTCTTCCACCACGTGAACAAAATCAACCTGGGCGCCATACTCCCGGGCAAAATGACAGCCTACCCCAACCACATCCCTGGTAATTTCAGAAAAGTCCACAGCAATCAAAACTTTTTTAAATTTTCTCATCTGCGTCTCCTTTCGTATATCAACAGCTTCACGAGC
>MUKC01000003.1 GCA_002049795.1 Desulfobacca sp. 4484_104
CAGAAGAATTTAAACATACCGTGGCTGGACTGGGAGGATATGATACTAAGGACACCGGGGAAATTGTTTGGGAGCAATAATCGGACAACCACAGAAATTGTTTGTCAGAGAGAGAGATCGATGCGCCGGTTGGATATGAGTCCTTACCGCCCCTATCGCCGTATGGGGCAAACCTGTCAAACCCGAACCATTCGAGATAAACAGGTAATCATTCTCTATCCAGAGGAATATGAGCGACGCGTAACTCTGGAGGAGAGTTGGGAGCTGGACTCCAGGGAAAAACGCTACTGTATACTGACCGCTGAAGAGGTCGCGTCGGGGCGCCTAGCCGCGGCGACCATGATGACCAAATATGATAAAAATCTTCAGATCGAGTACACTTTTGCCGGAACTCATCCCGATTACCGCCAGCAGCGACTGATGGGCTTCCTGGGGCGAGTCATGGACCGCATGATTAGAGTCTCGGGAGCGGAATATTTAACTACTTTCTTGGAGACCTGGCACACCATTACTCAGGATGTTACCCTCAAATGGGGGCGAGGCTGGAAGATCGGCGGCATCTTTCCCGGCAATTTTACCCGTTGGACTGGTGATCAAGAGGAGTATCGGGCCTGCGAAATCTATCTCTATAAGTTTATCAATGACGGTGATAAATATGCCACCCAACCAGAAGAGTGGCATTTGCATCCCGAGATTCAGCGACTCTGGGAGATGCTGGAGACTATCAATGCCAAATTGGGCTAACTTTTGGAGGATCAAACAGGAAGCCGCTTTTCAGACATGAGCATGCACACCACTCTTGATCTATCTGGATGGGGTGGAGGTTATATGCGGCCCCTGGTTAAAGTATCCGGGTAACCAGGGTACGATGTAATAGTAAGCTCCCGATAAAAATCCAGGGTCTGTTGTGCAATACTTTCCTGTTCCACCCGCTGCCGGGCCTTCAGCCCCATAGTCTGCAACTTTTCAGGGTCCTGCAACAGGCGGTTGATGGCCGCGGCCAGATCCCGGGCAAAGCGCTCCGGGTCTTGTGGCTCGGGGTTAGTGCGGCTCTGCGGTGCAAAGGGGACTAGGACTCCGGTTTCGGCGTCCACGACCTCCTTGATACCGCCGACCGCGGAGGCTACCACCGGCGTGCCACAGGCCATGGCCTCCAGATTAATAATGCCGAACGGTTCATAGACCGACGGGCAGACAAACAGCGCGGCCTGGCTATACAACGCCACGATCTGCTCCGGAGGCAGAAATTTTTCGATCCAGATAAGTTCATTTTCCGTATCTGCCCGGGCCTGCTCGACCCGCGCCGCCATTTCTTTGCCGAGGTCGGCGGTATCCGGGCCCCCGGCGCACAGTACTACTTGCAGACCGGGTTTAAGGTATTTGATCGCCTGACAGGATAAAGGGCTTATCCGGCCTGATGTTATAGGCCGCCAGGAGAGCCGGGTCGGAGGTGGGCCGGTATTTTTGGGTATCGATGCCATTATAAATTACCCGGATTTTTTACCCGGATTTTGGCCAGCGGCACGTCATAGATGTCATGCACATCCTGACGTATGGCCTGGGAGACGGCAATCACGCCATCGGCGTTCTGGTAAGCGGTGCGCTCCAGCCAGGTGACCGCCTGATAGCCCGAGCCCAGTTGCTCTGCCTTCCAGGGGCGCTGCGGCTCCAGGGAATGTGTGGTCAGGACCAGCGGAATTCCTAACATCTGTTGCAATAAGCAGCCGGCCAGATGCGTATACCAGGTGTGGCAGTGGACAATATCGGCCCCGGCCAAAACCCCGGCCATCACCAGGTTGCGGAGTAGCGCCTCGAACATCTTGACATGGCGCGGGTCCTGAGCGGCAAACGGAAAATCCGGGTTGACCCCCTGAACCGTAATATTATCGGTTTTTTCTTGTTGGTCGCCAAAACACAGGACGTTTATTTGGTGTTGGCGGCCTGCCAGCGCGGCCAACTTCCGCACCAGATGCTCGACGTGGACACCGGCACCGCCATAGATATGCGGCGGATATTCATTGGTTAAAATAGCAATTTTCATTATTCCTCTTATACCAAGTTCTTATTGAAATGCAACAAACAAACAGAAAACTAAAAACAGAAAACGGTATTAATAACCAGGCCAGGACCCTAACAGGTTCCAGGCAGAAAACAGAAAACTAAAAACAGAAAACGGTATTAATAACCAGGCCAGGACCCTAACAGGTTCCAGGTTGATACACCCGATTTATAATATAATATGTTGGTTAAATTGATTGATTTAACAGCTAAGCGGAAAATGCGAACCGAAAACAGGATCAGGCAATCTCGGCGTCGGTCAGATAACAGGCGGGGTCCGGGGCCCACAGGTTGCCGGTCAGGGCCTCGGCCCGGACCCGGAAATTACCGCCGCAGACCGGGAGCCAACGACAGGTGGCGCAGCGGCCCTGGACATAATTTTTCTTATCCTTGAGCTGGGCCATCAAGGGATTACTCAGATCGGTCCAGATTTCGCTAAAGGGCCGTTGGCGGACATTGCCGAAGGAACAATGCCGCCAGAATTGGTCGGCATAGACCTCGCCATCCCAACTGACGCAGCCGATGCCGCGGCCCGAGTTGTTGCCCTCGTTCATTTTTAAGAGTTCCAGGACCTGGTTGGCCCGGGGGGAATGTTCCTGGACCAGACGCAGATAGATATAAGGGCCATCGGCGTGGTTGTCAACGGTGAGCACTTCTTTCGGGTAGCCTCGGTCAAACAGATTTTTAGTTCTATCTAGAATCAGATCCACTACCTGGCGGGTCTCGGCATGACTGAGGGCCTCGGCAATCAACCGACTGCCGCGGCCGCTATAGACCAAGTGATAGAAACAGACCCGAGGAATCTGATATTCTTCGATTAGGTCAAAGATGGCTGGGATCTCCGTAAAATTCATGCGATTGATGGTAAAGCGCAAGCCAACTTTCAAACCAACCGCCTGGCACTGGCGAATCCCTGCCAGCGCCGCGGCAAAGGCTCCAGGCTGGCCGCGGAAGCGGTCATGAACGGCTTCAGTGCCGTCCAGACTGATACCGACATAGGACAGGCCCAACTTGTTTAACTTTTCAGCCACTCCTTGGCTGATCAATGTCCCATTGGTGGAGATCACCGCCCGCATGCCCAACTCGACCGTCCGGGCCACCAGGGTCAACAGGTCGGGGTGCATCAGCGGTTCGCCTCCGGAGAATAACACCACCGGGACTCCAAAGGCCTTGAGGTCGTCTAAAAGAGCCAGACCTTCGGTCAGAGTAAGTTCATCCGTTGCCGCCGCGGCCCCGGCCTGGGCATAGCAGTGCAGACATTTCAGGTTACAGCGTCGGGTGACGTTCCAGACCACTACCGGGCGTTTATCCGCAGAAAATTGTAACAGATGGGAAGGCAGGCGGCTGGACTGCCGTCCATAACGCAGCACATCAGCCGCCTCCACCGCCCCACAATAGAGTTTGGAAACCCCGATCATTTTATACCGTTAGGCAATAGTCCCGGTGAAACCGGTTTCCAACCGGTTCCATCATTATAGCGAGATGCCTCTCCCCTACAGACCATAGCTTAGGGGAGAGCAATTTATGTTATTCATAACGCAAGATTGCGTTTAGCTCTTCGCCAGGCTGATCGATACCAATTCAATATCAAAGATGAGATTACGACCCGCCAGGGGGTGATTGCCATCCAGCACGGCATAATCATCCCCCATGTCGGTGACCCAGACCACGTAGTTCTGTTCGCCTAACCTGGCCTGTAACGGATCGCCAACTGTGGCCTCGGGCGGTACCATGTTACGGGGCACCCGTTGTTCGAGGTTCGGGAGCCGCGGCCCGTAGGCATCCTCCGCCGGCACTTCGATAGTCTTCGACTCGCCCAATTTCATGCCCACCACGGCTTGGCTAACCCCGGGGATCACTTCATCACTGCCCGCAGTAAATTCCAAGGGTTCTTGACCTTCAGAACTATCAAAGACTGTATCGTCCTCAAAGCGGCCGGTGTAGTGAATCTGCACTCGATCTCCGATTTTGGTAATATCCATGAACTCCTCCATTTCGTTTATTGTTGGGGCGTGAAACCCGACCGCCTCAACCAAACTCCTGATTCCATCTTGAGGAAATGGAAGAGCTCTGCTGCTAGCAAGGATCCACGCTGTGTTATGAGGCCCAGATTAATAAGCCAAGTTTCGAAATTTACTTGATTTTGTCACCTTAACGTCTTCCGGGATAGAAAGACTGTGGTAAAGATTCCTGAAACAGTTGGTTCAAATAACTGTCCAGATCAATGACGGCCTCCCGAGGCAGGAGAAAAGTATCCTGAGAGCTTTTATCCCGGACCAGTTTCAGTGCATATTCCAGGTCCTTGGAAAGTTGGCGACAGACCTCTAGAGCAGTAATCCCGATGGTCAAGGCCCGTCGAAGAATCTCATCTATCGCCTCCTGGTCAAAGCTTAAATGGATCTGATGATCGGCATAAAAATCGTCTTCAAAGCGCCGGACCTGGGCGTATAATCGGCAGATCTGATCAAAAGCGGTGTGCAGGTCACAGTCCCAGCGCAGATATTGGTCAACCATCAACTCCACCCGATAATCGGTCAAGGGCATGTGATAATGACGCAAGAATTCTTTTTCCCGTCGCCAGACCGATTCTTTCAGCAACTGCCGTTCGTCCGCCGCGGCATTCTGAAAACGTTCTTTAAGCTTGAGCTCATCGGGAGCGACCAGTAATTTGGCCAATTCCTGTTCGGGATCAGAGACTAATTCAGTGGTAACCAGCAGTTCGGTGATTTGGGTCGAGGGCAAATGCTTCTCAAAAGGCATCAGGGCCTTTTCCGTGGCACTGACCAGTCCCCGGGCCCCGGTCCGCTCCGCGGCCGCCAACTCTGCCAAGCGCCGCAAGGCCTGATCTTCAAATTTTATATCAATACCGTAAGCCCGGAAATCGCGCTTTTTACTGATAATAATAGGATTATTCGGATTTTTCAGGATCTGGTAGAGATCATCAGCGGTCAACTCATCCAGCACCACCACCACCGGCAGACGGCCGATGAATTCCGATTCAAAGCCGAATTTTATTAAATCTTCCGCGGTCACCTGAGACAAGAAATCCCGGTCCGCCAGTTTGGAACGGGGGCGACCGTGAAAGCCGATCTCTTGTTTGCTCAAGCGCTCCCGCACGATCTTATCCAGACCGTTAAAGGCGCCGCTGACAATAAACAGAATGTTCCGAGTATTTATGGTCCGTTTCTCGCGTTTGCCGGTTTTGCGATATTGTTCAATGGCCTGAATCTGGGAGATTGGATCATGCGGCACCTTAAGATCGACTTCAGTCTCTTCCATGGGTTTGAGCAGCGCCCGTTGCACGCCAGTGCGAGATACATCCGGGCCGATCAGATTGCCAGCCGCGGCGATCTTATCGATTTCATCCAGATAAATAATGCCATATTGGGCCAGTTCCAGGTCATCTTTGGCTTCATAGACCAGGTCTCGGACCAAATCTTCCACATCGCCGCCCACATACCCGGTTTCGCTGAATTTGGTAGCATCACCTTTGACAAAAGGCACGCCGATTTTTTTGGCGATCAGTTTGACCAGATAGGTCTTGCCGACACCGGTCGGGCCGATCAGAATAATATTATTCTTAATCGACCCCACCCCCAGGTCCGGCCCTTTGCCCTGCTCCAGGGCATAGCGGATACGGTTGAAATGAGTGCAGACCTTGGTGGCCAGGACACTCTTAGCCCGTTCCTGTTTGATGACGTACTCGTCCAGATAAGTCTCCAGCTCCTCGGGTTTGAGCTGAAAATTAATCTTGCTAACCCCCGGTGTTCGTCCACGGCCCCGGCCGTCATCCATTACCGGCTTGGGCATGATAAAAGGTGAAATAATTTTAATCCGGTCCCCGTACTTTTTGGATAAATAATCACTCAACTCTTTTTCTAATTCTTTCTGGTCGGGGAATTTATTTTTGGTGTCTTCCATGTTTACCTTATTGTTATGGTTACAAAAGAAATTTAAATTAAAGGGCAACCGCAGTTTTCGGCTGCCCTGACTTTTATTCATTATAAATTCTTATCGGACAGATTTCAAGGGAGCGCTATGATTTAGCCGTACTTGCCAGATCTACCTTGATTCAGGTATAATTATATAATTATACAATAATCTGAACAAGGAGAAAAACTTATAGATCGCGTTCTAGGCAATCTGATCGGCCTCAAGCCCCAACAACTGCGCCGCTTGGAGAAACTGTATCGTCGCAAGGTCCGGGCGCCGCGGATCATTGGCCCCGAACTGGCCCGTCAACTCGCGGAAATCTCCCACGATCTGCACCGCCAGATCGGCATCCTGGTAGACCGTCAGGGCAGCATTGCCGCGGTGATCGTCGGCGATCAAAAAACCTTAATCATCCCGCCCCTCAAACGTCAACGGCGGGCGGGTACGCGCCTTTCCGGCCTGCGGCTCATCCACACGCATTTGAAATCAGAGCCTTTAAGTCAGGATGACCTGATGGATCTGGCCCTATTGCGCCTGGATCTGATCGCCGCGCTCGAAGTCAATCCTACCGGTCTGCCCGGACGGTGTGATATTGCGCATCTGTTGCCGACCAGCATTAACGGTCAAAATTGGGCCTTTATGCAGGCCGATCATGTCGCCAACCTGGACGTTGATTTCACCGCCTTGATCCTCTCTCTGGAGGAGGAACTGGCCCGTCAGGGCGGCCAGGAAACCCTGAGCGACCGGGAGCGGGCCATCCTGATCGGGGTCAGCACTAAACCCCGCCACCTGGCCGAGGATTCCCTCCAGGAGTTAAAAGAATTAGCCCAATCCGCGGGATTGGAAGTAGTTAACATTATTCACCAGCAACGCTCCCGGATCGACCCCCGCTTTCTGATGGGCAAAGGCAAAATCGCCGAACTGGTGATTGATGCCTTGCAATGGGGAGCAGATCTGCTGATCTTCGACGCGGATCTCAATCCTTCCCAGGTGCGGTCCATCACTGATGTTACCGAGCTCAAAGTAATCGATCGCACCCAACTCATCCTGGACATCTTTGCCCAACGGGCCCGCAGTCGGGAGGGGCAACTTCAGGTCGAAATGGCCCAATTAAAGTATCTGCTGCCCCGGCTGGCCGGACGCGATGATGCCCTTTCCCGGCTTACCGGTGGCATTGGCGGTCGGGGGCCGGGGGAAACCAAACTGGAGATCGATCGCCGCCGGGTGCGAGAACGCCTGCATCGCCTCCGTCAAGAATTGGATCAGATCAGAAGCTCCCGTCAGATCCGCCGGCGCTCCCGGCAGCGACAGGGCCTGCCGATTCTTTCCATCATCGGCTATACCAACGCCGGCAAGTCCACCCTGCTTAATACCCTGACCCATAGCCAGGTGCAGGCCGAGGACCGGCTGTTTGCCACCTTGGATCCCAGCAGCCGCCGCCTGCGTTTTCCCCGCGAGCGCGAGGTGATTATTACCGATACCGTAGGCTTTATCCGGGATCTGCCCAAAGATTTATTGGAGGCCTTCAAGGCCACCCTGGAAGAGCTGGATGACGCGGATCTGCTGCTTCATGTCATCGATCTTAGCAATCCCCGCTTTCCAGAACAGATGGCCACGGTGGAGGACATCCTTTCTTCCCTGAATTTACAGGACAAACCCGTGCTCAAGGTCTTTAATAAAATTGACCTGGTGCCTCCCTCGCTGGCCGCCCTGCAAGTTAGGGTCCACCAGGGCGTGGCCATTTCGGCCTTGGCCCCGGCCACTTTGACGCCGTTGATTGAAAAACTGGAAGCCGCGGTGGAAAATCTGCTTCCGGGAGCGCCTAGTTCGGCCTGCCCGGAAACCCCTGCGGCCCGCTTAGAAAAAACACCAGCCTGATTGACAGAGCCGACCAGATCGGCATAAAATAGGTTTAGCTATTGAGCCTCTATTCAAAGTTTAATTAAATTTAAAGTGTGCTCAAACTGCCAAAAAATACCGGTGGCACAGGTTTTTAACCTGTGCGGACTTGCACATAAGCCCAATGACCAATGAACCCTGGTAATCCTCCAAGAGTTTCTATCTCTTTATATTTTTTAACCTAAAAAAAGGCCCTATGGGATATCGACCCCGAAGCTCGAAAACTGTTTGCCAAGGCCGAAGCCATTACCCATCTGCCCCTGGCCCGCCTCTGTTTTGAGGGGCCGATGCTGGAGTTAACCGAGACTGTCAATCTCCAGCCCGCGGTCACGGTGGTCAATCTGGCTTTATATAATGCGCTGAGCCGTGCCGGCGTGGCCCCCCAGTTTGTGGCAGGCCACAGCCTGGGCGAATATAGCGCCTTGTACGCCGCGGGGGTGCTCTCCGAGGCTGACACCATCAAAGCCGTGCAGTTCCGCGGCCAGGTCATGCACCGTGAAGCCGAGCGTCATCCGGGGGCCATGGCCGCGATCCTGCGCTTATCCAAGGAACGGGTGCAAGAACTGCTAAAGCCCTTACAGGCCGCCGGGGTGCTGGCCCTGGCCAATTTTAATACCCCGGAGCAGATAGTCATTTCCGGGGAAGCCCAGCTGATCAAGCAGGCTATGGAGCTGGCCAAACAGGCCGGGGGCCGCGGCGTCCCCTTAAAGGTGTCGGGGGCCTGGCACTCGGCGTTGATGTCCGAGGCGCAGCCCGATTTTGCCGCGTTCCTGGCCGGACTGACCTTTAAGCCTCCTACCGTGCCCATGCTGTTTAACGTCACCGGGCAGCCCGAAAGCGATCCGGTCCGCATCCGCGACTACATGGCCCACCAGCTAACTTCGCCGGTGCTATGGACCGATTGTATAGCAAATCTTTTGGCCGCGGGCGTCGACACCTGGGTAGAAGTCGGCCCCAAAAACGTGCTTAAAGGCTTGGTCACCAAGACCCTGCCCCCGGATACCCCTTATAAATTCTATAATCTCGAAGACCCCGCCAGTCTAGATAAATTTCTGGCCGAGTTTAAGCCCTAGACCACTCAGATCTCAGCATCATTATAATTGTAGGGCGGGATGCGCGGCGCTTTCCCGCCCTACGGACTTATAGTTTTTGGTGGCGTCCCCAAGTACAACTTGGGCACGGGAAGAAAAAGTCGATATGATTAGGCGATTATTTGGTCCCAGAAGCCCTGAGCCTGGAGGAGGAGTTCGCAGGTTTCCCGGACCGCGCCCCGGCCGCCGGGGAAGGAGGTTACCCAATGGGCCGCGTCCTTAACTTCCGGCACCGCGTCGGCTACGGCAATGGCCAGACCTACCTGCCGGAACAGGGCCAGATCCACCAGATCGTCACCCATAGCCGCGACCTGGCGCGGTTCCAGTGTAAGCAGATCGAGAAGTTCACGGAGGATGGCGATTTTATCCCGGACGGACTGGAAAACTCGGGTGATACCCAGGTCTTGCGCGCGATGGTTGACGACCTCGGAGTGGCGGCCGGTGATCAGGGCCACCTCGATGCCGAACTGTTGGGCCAGCTTGATGCCATGGCCGTCCCGGACGTGAAAAAACTTGAGTTCCTGGCCCGCGTCCGTATAGATAATCCGTCCGTCGGTGAGCACCCCGTCCACATCCAGCAGGAGCAGACGAACACTGCGGGCCCGCTCCCAAACCGCGGCTGGGTATGCTGTGGGTTTCATGCTTGCTCTGTTAACTTTTGCTGTTGGAAGGCATGAAGTTCTTGAAGATGGCGCCACAGGCTAAACACCTGGTGCAGATGTAGAGAATTGGGGCCGTCGCAACGGGCCTGTTCCGGGTTCGGGTGCACCTCCATAAACAGGGCATCCACCCCCACCGCCACCGCGGCCTGGGCCAGATAGGGGATAAATTCCCGCTGGCCTCCCGAGGCACAGCCCTGGCCGCCGGGTAACTGCACGCTATGGGTAACATCCATCACCACCGGATAGCCCAGGCTGCGCAGAATCGGTAGACTGCGGAAATCGACCACCAGATTGTTATAGCCGAACATGCTGCCGCGTTCGGTGAGCATCAGGTGATGGTGATCGACCGCGGTAATTTTCTCCACTACCTGGCTCATCTCCCAGGGGGCCAGAAACTGGCCTTTTTTGATATTGAGCGGCTTGCCGGTTTGAGCCGCGGCCTGGAGGAGATCGGTCTGGCGGCATAAAAACGCCGGAATCTGCAGCACGTCCAAGACTTGCGCGGCCGCTTCCACCTGCCAGACCTCGTGGACATCAGAAATTACCGGCAGGCCGACCTCGTCCCGTACCCGGGCCAGGATCGCCAAACCCGCGGCCAGGCCAGGACCCCGATAAGAGGCCGCCGAAGTCCGGTTGGCCTTGTCAAAGGAGCCCTTAAAAATTAAGGGTAGGGCCAACTGCTCCGCATAGCCTTTTAAAGTCCTGGCGATCTCCAGGGTTAAGTCTGCGGATTCAAGAACGCACGGTCCGGCAATAATGACCAGACGGCCATCACCTATGACAAAATCAGCTACGGGGACCAGGTGGCGCATGGGCTTAAATAAAACTCTCGGTGGAGGCCTGGCCTTGCTTATACTCCAAACAGGCGCGGATAAAAGCGCTGAACAAGGGATGCGGCTGCATAGGCCGGGACTTGAATTCCGGGTGGAATTGACAGCCCAGAAACCAGGGATGATCTTTTAGTTCGATGATCTCGACCAATTCGCCGTTCGGCGACGTGCCGCTGACTACCAGGCCCTTTTCTACCAAGGTATCCTTAAATTTATTATTAAATTCATAGCGGTGGCGGTGGCGCTCCAAAACCTCTGACTTGCCATAGGCCCGGGCCGCCAGGTGGCCGCTTTTCAGGATGCAGGGATAAGCCCCCAACCGCATGGTGCCGCCCTTATCCGAGGTGAGGTCGCGGCGACAGATGGCCTGGCGACGATAATCAAACCATTCGCGCATCAGATAGATCACCGGATAGGGCGATTGGGCATCAAACTCCTCGCTTTGCGCCCCCTCCAGGCCATTGACGTGGCGGGCGAATTCGATCACCGCCAGTTGCATCCCCAAACAGATGCCCAGAAACGGCACCTGCCGCTCCCGGGCATAACGGATGGCGCTGATCTTGCCATCGACCCCGCGATAGCCAAACCCCCCCGGCACCAAGATGCCATGCAGGTGGCTCAGCAGACCTTCGGGACCCTCGCGCTCGATGGTTTCGGCGTCAATATAATTGAGGTGGGTGGCCACTTGGTGGGCCAAGCCGCCGTGTCCTAACGCCTCATGCAGGCTCTTATAAGATTCCTGGAGATTGACATACTTGCCGATAATGCCTACCTCTACCGTATCAGTGGGGTGTTTGATACGATCGACCAAGTCCTGCCAGGCCCCCAGCCGCGGGGCCCGGGTCCAGATATTTAAGGTCTCGATAATCCGTTCATCCAGACCTTCCTGATGGTAATTCACGGGGATTTCATAGATGCTTTCAACATCTTGGGCGGTGATCACCGCTTCCGCTTTAACATTGCAGAACAGAGCGATCTTGGCTTTGATATCTTTAGACAGCGTCTTTTCGGTGCGACACAAAATGATGTCCGGTTGGATACCGATGCTCCTGAGTTCCTTGACGCTGTGTTGGGTAGGCTTGGTTTTGACTTCCCCCGCGGTTTTGATATAGGGCACCAGGGTCAGGTGAATATAACAGACATTCTCCTTACCGATATCCCCCTTGAATTGGCGGATGGCCTCTAAAAAGGGCAGGCTTTCGATATCCCCGACCGTACCGCCGATCTCCACGATAGCCACATCGACATTGGTTGCGAACCTTAGAATGGCCTGCTTGATTTCATCGGTAATATGGGGAATGACCTGCACCGTGCCACCTAGATAATCGCCTCGCCGTTCCTTATTGATGACGTTAAAATAGATGCGACCGGTGGTATAGTTATTTTCCTGGCTCATGGTGACCGAGGTATAGCGCTCATAATGACCCAGATCCAGGTCGGTTTCGGCCCCGTCTTCGGTGACAAAGACCTCGCCATGCTGGAAGGGGTTCATGGTGCCCGGGTCCACATTGATATAGGGGTCGAGCTTCTGAAAGCTGACGGTTAGACCGCGACTCTCCAGCAAGGCGCCAATGGCCGCCGCCGCCACCCCTTTGCTCCAAAGGGGTATCGGATTAGAAGCTGCCACGACACGCACCGCCTTGCTTACCGCTGCTTCCTCCCGGACCTGACGGGGTTCACAAGCGTCCGTTGCGTGGAGTCCAATCCCCCGCCTTTGTTACAGTTGCCGCGCGACGCTGCGATCCTCTGAGAGGGAATTCGACCCCGCTAAAGCGGCTTTCGGGTTACAGGGCACCGCTAGCTCCCCATCTAGCACGGCCAGACTTTAATAGCTTCAGGGTATTATTCCAGGCGGTCAACCCGTTCTTTAAGCTCTTTGCCTACCTTGAAAAAAGGCAATTTCTTTTCACCCACTTCGATGATCTCGCCGGTTTTGGGATTACGCCCTTGATAACCATCGTAGCTCTTTACTTTAAAACTGCCAAAGCCGCGGATTTCGATGCGTTCGTTCTCTACCAAGGCATCGGTCATGTTTTCAAACAAGGTATTGACTACCATCTCGGCCTTTTTGAGGGTCAGCCCCTCGGCTTTGGCCAGTCCCTCGATCAGTTGCGATTTGTTCATGCGACCTTTACTCCTGCCGGCGAATAATTAAACCCGACCAGGATAACTCCTGGCAGCTCCAGAATCCCTTGGTTCTAGTTGCTCGAAAGCAATTTTCTTAATCAATTTAATAATAAACGATATTAGCAGTCAGGTAAAGAAAAAAGTTTGGGCGGATTATTTAATCGACCCCGCTTCAGTGTGGTGAATTACTCCGGTCATCTGATGGATCATCAACCTTGAGTAGTTGATGTTAGCAAAAATATCTCTTCCCAGGTGCCACCGACTGGAAGCCTGTTCCCCTGGATTAAAGCCGAATATGACATCAAATCCACTACCCCTGACTTGCTCAGCGCTTTAAGAACCGGGCCAGTTGGCGGCCATAGTATTCTTTGGCGTCCTCATCCTCGGGGCGGCTGAAAGTAGGAAGCTTTTTCCCTTCCCGGGCCTTTTTGAGGATAACTCCTTTTTCTCCGAAGAGCTTTAAGGAATTACGGAAATTAGCGTCGGACAGGGCCTCGGCCCGTTCGACTTCGCCAACTTTGCTTAATTTATTGCCGATGGAATGGATGCGCTTCAGGAACTCGCGCTCATTGCGGGGCCGTTTTTTAAGGTATTTGATCGACCGCAGCACAATCCAGTACGATTCTAAATAATTATGAAGGAGATTGGCAAAATAAGCCAACTCCTTAAGCCCTGGCGCCGACATGGTGTAGGTGAAGCTCTCCTGCGGCATACTGGCAATAACGCCCCGTTGGGAAAAGTAGGCCAAGATACGGTCGACATTGACCTCGGGACCATCGTCGTCATAGACGAATTCATACTTAAAAAAGTCCATTAAAAACTGGTAATCGGCGATTACCTGCTCCCGGCTAAACTCAAATCCCTGGGCAGCCAGGATGGACATGGCCACCAACGAGGCAGGCAGGAAAAAATGAATGATATTATTTTTATAATATTCTAACAACGGCCGTTTACTTTCGTCAATGCTATAGCCTCCCAGCCCTAGTTCGTCCGCCAGTTCCTCTTCTTTTTCAATGGGGGTGATGAGCTTGCGGGATTCGCATAAGCTCAAGGTATCTTCAATGACCTGGGGCAGATTGCCCAGGGTTTCGGCCCGGGGAATCCCTTGGTCAGACAGATAATCGTGGAAAACCTCAATGATATGGAGCAATTCCCGTCGGTAAACGCCTTTCCGGGGATAAGTCAGGAGCGCGGCGCAGACCAGGGAAAAGGGAGTGACCACGGAAATGCGATTAATGGACTGGATGATGGTAAAGGCCATATCCTGACTGATGGCCCGCCGTTTTTCATCGCTCAAGAGCTTCTCGCTCAATTGGTGTTGATTCAGATAGTCCTTGAAGGAGATGGGCGGGCTGAATTGGATATAGACCCGGCCATAACGTTTCTTCAGCAATTTACCCATACCCAACAGTTGGCGGGCCGATTCCGCTTTTTTCTGAGAACCGCTCAACTCTTTAAGATAAGCCTTTTCCTCGATCACCTGGTCATAACCGATGAAGGTAGGGAGAAAAATCAGATCCTGAGTCGCCCCCTCCTGAAAGGCCTGGAGGATTAGATTCAACAATCCTAATTGGGGCAGGACTAATTTGCCGGTGCGGCTCCGCCCTCCTTCAATAAAGAATTCCAGATTATAGCCTTCTTTGACCAGGGTCTTGAGGTAAGTGCTAAATACCTTGGCATAGAGTTTAGCGCCGTGAAAACGCCGGCGGATGAAAAAGGCGCCAGATTTACGGAAGATAGTTCCCATGGGCCAAAAAGCCAGATTTTTCCCCGCGGCAATGCGCGGCGGATGAATATTGTTTTGATAAAGCAGGTGGTTAAGCAGCAAATAATCGGCATGACTTTTGTGACAGGGAACATAGACCAGGGTGCCGTGCTGAGAAATTTCGCGGATCTTCTCCAAACTTTCCTGATCCAGGGAGATGCCGTCAAAGATGTTTTGCCAGACCCAGGTAAGAATCCGATCCATCAGATGGACGTAAAAAATATTGTAATCAGCAGCAATTTCACGGAAGTGACTCTGGGCGGTCTTTTTGATCTTGGAGAGTTTCTTATTTTCTACCTGCGCCAGATGTTCCATAAAGCGGTTCAAGCACGGGTCTGTAAGAGTAATCTCCATCAACTCTTCCGACGACTTGATCACCGGTCCGGTGACCACCCGCCGCTTGCGATCAATACGGCTGATCAGTTCCCGCCGCAGCCGTTGGGCGATCTCCCATAAGGACAGTCCCTGGTAGTCGGGCGCGGCCAGGACTTCTTGCAGATTGATCGGATCGGCCACTTCCACCACCGCTTTCCGGGCCCGCAGGAAGAACAGACCTAATTTGCGCAGTTTCCCCGGATTCTCGCTATCCCCAAAAAATAGCTGCATCAGGCCCTTAGATTCGCGGCTGGGTTCCCGGCCATACAAAATCATCTGGGGCACCAAGTAGATCGGAAAGGATGACTCTTGCTGGATTTCCAAAAGGTGTCGCAAGGGATCTTCTTTGGGTTTAAAAAAACGTTGCCGAAAGCCGACCTGGTCCACCAGAAACAGTAGCGCCGGAATCCTTTGTTCCAAAATCCACTTATAATAGTTATCGCGATAAGGATTAGGCCAGGCATGACGCTTGGTAAAGTAGTTGAGGGCCGCAGAGATAATCTGCACCAGGTGTGAAAGCGGCTGCCAGATCCAGAGATTAAGGTTAAAAGCCACCTGAGGCTGCGGCACCCCGGCCTCGTGATATCGCCGGTTAAAAAACAAAAAATCCAGATGACTGCGGTACTTTAGGGCATAAACTACGGCCCCGCGCTGGCCCAGCTCCTGGAGACGTTCCACAATCCGTTGATTAAGGTGGACGCGGGCGAAAAACGGGCCAAACGTGAAGCGTAACAAAAACCCGGGGCGACTGGGAAGATAGCCATAGTGGTGATATTCTTTACCACTGAAGATCTTGCTGAACCAGGCCTGGAAGCGGGCGATCCAGCCTAACCGTGGTTTTTGCTGCTCTTCCCGATCAGCCATGGGAATCCTCTTGGGAGTTTCGAGTTATGAGTTGCGAGTTGCGAGTTAACATGGTTGGACTGGCAGAAAGTCCGTAATTCTCACTATCTGATTGAGTTAGGTTAAGGTATGGGTTCACTTTTTTTCAGGGCCGCATACCCGCCTTGCAGGTTAGCCGTGCCGGTAATCCCGGCATGGTCCAAGATAACCTGAGACTCGTAGGAACGCATCCCGGCATTGCAGACCAGGATCAACTTTTTATCCTGGGGAACCTCGGCCAGGCGATAACGCAGCTCCCCCTGGGGGATGTTGACCCACAGCGGCCCCCATTTTTCGACCAGCGGCGCGGCATTATCCCTTTCCCGGATATCCAGGAAAGTCACCCCGGCCGCATATTTATCCTTCCAGATTGAAATAAAATCGTCCATCGGCAGAGGATGGTTGGTGCCGGCCAGGATATTTTTAGCGGTGTTGGCCGCGGCATTTACAATGTCCAGGGCCGCGGCAAAGGGAGGCGCATAAGCCACTTCCAGGTTGGAAAGATCATCCAGGGTCGGTTTAAATTTCAACATTGCGCCGACCGCGTCGATGCGGGCCTTTACTCCTTGACCCATCGCGCCTACGCCTTGCAGCCCTAAAAGCCGTTGGGTAGGCCGATCTGCTACCAGTTGCAGGTACATCAGTTCCTGGCCGGGATAGAAATGGGCCTGATCAGCCTGAGATACCAGAGTTTCAAAGGCATCAAAACCCTCGCGCTGGGCCGCGGCCAGGCTCAGGCCGGTGCAACCGACGCTCAGTTCAAAAAGCTTCATGATATAGGAGCCGATAACTCCTTCAAAAATCTCGTGGCCGCCGTTTAGGTTGGTGCCGATCACCCGACCCTGGCGGTTGGCAATCGACCCGGAGGGGTAGTGCACCCTTTTGCCGGTGAGCAGGTGGTAATTTTCGATGCAATCGCCCCCGGCATAGATCAAGGGATCCGAGGTCTGTAGCCGCTGATTGACCACAATGCCGCCGGTAGGGCCGACCAGCAGACCGGCTTCCCGGGCCAGTTGAGAATTGGGCCGGACACCGACGGCCATGATCACCAGGTCCGCGGGTAGAGTGCGCTTTGAGGTCACTACCCGGGCTACCCGGCCATTCTCGGCTTCCAATTGCTGGACCTGTTCGCCACAATATACCTTCACCCCCTGGGCCTCGACATGGGCCTGGACCATCCGGGCCAGGGGCGAATCGAGGAGACCGGGCAACAGATGTTCCTGCAGTTCGACTACCGCGGTCTCCAGTCCCCAGAGTTCGGTGAAGGCTTCGGCCAGTTCCAGTCCGATGGCACCGCCGCCAATGATTACTACCTGTTCCACCTCGCCCTTGGAAACCGGCTCCCTGATGGCCTCGGCATCAGAGGGATTGGCCACGGTAAACACTCCGGGTAATTCTGCCCCCGGAATGGGTAAACGGATAGGGGTACTGCCGGTCGCCAATACCAATTGGTCATAATCCAGGGAATAGAGCTCTTCGGTGGCCAGATTTTGCAGACGCACGCTTTTTTGGGCCCGGTCAATAGCCAGGGCTCTGGTCCGGGTGCGGACTTCGACCCCTTTGGCGCCCTCAAAAAATTTGGCATCCCGTTTGAGATGGAAACTGGTGGACATCAATTCATTGATATCCGACACTTCCCCGGAGATATAATAAGGCAGGCCGCAACCCCCGTAAGAAATCAGTTCGGCCTGGTCCACCATAATCACCTGAGCGTCAAGATCGAGTCGTTTGACCCGCGCCGCGGCCTTGGGTCCGGCGGCCACCGCGCCAATAACCACAATTCTTTTACCCATCAGTAGCCTCCTCAACCAACTTCCGATACTGATTAGCTTCGCTTGAGGTTTTATCAATCAATGCGATAATTGTCAAACCGGTAATGGACTTATCCGGCTAATATCGCCAACTACCGCCAAACTGCGGGCTAATGATAAGCCTGTTGACCGCCACTTGGAAAAGAGTTATGGTAAAAATATTTATTAAACGACCTGGGCCGGAATTTTTTTACCAGTGGCGCCGGCATCTGGCCACTGCTAAGAAACAAACCTGCCAAAGGATGAGATCATGCCACTCGAATCTCGGGTTAAAGACTTTTTTATTGAATCCGCCCGGTTGAAGGCGCAATTTATCGAAGAGCAGGCCCCCTTGGTAGTGCAAGCCGCGCAACTGTTGGCCGCCAGTTTGCGGCAGGGGGCTAAGATCCTGATTTTTGGCAACGGCGGCAGTGCCGCGGATGCCCAGCATCTGGCCGCGGAATTTGTCAACCGCTTCCGCATTGCACGCCCGCCGTTGGCCGCCCTGGCGCTGACCACCGACAGCTCAATTCTGACCAGTATCGGCAATGATTACGATTTTAACGAGATCTTTGTCAAGCAGATCAAGGCCTTGGGGCAGCCCGGAGACGTGGCCTGGGGCATCAGCACCAGCGGCACTTCCGCCAATGTGGTGGCGGCCTTAGAAATAGCCCGCCAACAAGGTTTGAAGACCATTGCAGTGACCGGGCGGGACGGCGGGACGATGGCGGCGGCGGCCGATGTCGCCCTGATCGTGCGGTCGCAGGACACCCCCCGCATCCAGGAAGTGCATCTCACCATCGGCCACGTGCTCTGTGAACTGGTCGATTACTTGCTGTTTCCCGATCAATATTCGGCAGGATAAAAGTGGCGGAGAAAATTCAACCCCTCTCGCTGGAGGGTATCGAGACCTATAGTCTGAAAGAACGGCCCTCCAAGGTCAGTTACCGGGACTTTGGCCAGCCCTGGACCCCGGGACAGTCATTTACGGATTTTATCGAGCGTTTGCCGCATATTCTGGCCGCTACCGCGTTGCGCGAGTTGGCCGCGGCTTGGGTCCGGGCCCGGCGTCAGGGGCACACCGTGCTCTTAGGTTGCGGGGCCCATGTCCTCAAGGTCGGCTTAAGTCCGGTGCTCATTGATCTGATGCGCCGCGGCCTGCTTTCCGGGCTGGCCCTCAATGGGGCCGGGATCATTCACGATGCCGAGATCGCCATGGCGGGGCGCACCTCGGAGGAGGTCGGCCAGGAATTGGGGACCGGGCGCTTTGGCATGGCAGAAGAAACCGCAACCTTTTTGAACCATGCCATTAACTGGGGCGCGGCCCAGGGTCTGGGTCTGGGAGAGGCCGTGGGGCAAAAGCTCTTAGAGGCCGGCTGCCCGTTTAATCATCTCAGTGTGGTGGCCAGTGCAGCCCGCCGGGAAGTGCCGCTGACGGTGCACGTGGCATTAGGTACCGATATCATTCATATGCATCCCTCGGTTAATCCTGCCGCAGTAGGTGCCGCCAGTCATCACGATTTTCGCGTGTTTGCCGCCCTGGTCAGTCGCCTGGCCGGAGGATTATATATCAACCTGGGTTCGGCGGTGGTGTTGCCGGAGGTCTTTCTCAAGGCCGTGTCCCTGGCCCGCAATCTGGGCCACCAACTGGAGCCGTTGACGACCGCCAATCTCGATTTTATCCAACATTACCGGCCCCTCACTAATGTCGTGCGCCGCCCCACCCAGACTCAGGGCCAGGGCTTTGCCCTCACCGGCCATCACGAGATTATGTTTCCTTTATTGGCGGCCTTGGTCCTCGAAGATTGGGATAAACAACCTTAACAGCATCGGGTTGCTGGTTATAGTGGCGGAGAGGATTATCATAACTTGAAACCGGTCTGGACCGGTATTATAATAAAAATTGGAGTAGTTAATTAAGATAATTTCTGCTTTCATAAATAAGTCATAAATTTTATCAGCCAAAGGAGAGCAAACTAAAATGCCGATTTTTGAATATCGCTGCCGGGACTGTGGTAGGGTCTTTGAACAACTGGTATTTGGTAGTGATCCCACCGTCGAATGTCCGGAGTGCCATCAATCTAACGTCGAAAAACTGATGAGCGCCTGCGCCGCCAAAGTAGGGTTCAAGTTTACCGCTGCCTCCGGTGGCGGCGGCTCCTGTGCCGGTTGCACGGCTACCAGTTGCAGCAGTTGCAAGAGTGGCGGTAGTTAATTTGTTTTAATCGCCTTTATTTTCACCCTCTTCCGCTTTGGAAGGGGTGAGAACCGGTGTGTAACCATATGTAACCGTATCTTTATATAACCTATCTTTGGGTCCTGCAAGCTGACTCTTATCAGCCGAATACCAAGCTGGGGAAGATATTACCAGCCAACTATAAACCAAAGTTTTAATGTCATAGCAGAACGCGACCTAGAAAGCGGGTAGCTTTTAGGGGAGAGGGTAGGGTTACCAGGTTGTTATGCTCAGGCCCTTGATCTGGAAACCCTGGCAGCCAATGTCAGGTAAAAAATTACCACCTACTGCAAAGCTACAGGAATTGTAGAACCCCGGCCGATATTTATTGACCCTTTGCAGTTCATAGCGTCAGATATCCGCTAGTAGATATATTCCGCCTTGCTTCTATTGCCCAATCTAAGGCCGATGCTCCTTTAGGAAAGGTATAATATCCTTCCAGGCCCTATACCTTGCAATTCTAGCTTATTATCTGCTCAAGTCCGGTTGAATAGTATTAACCATTAATTAGACGTTTTATAAACAAGCGTCAAAATTTAGCGATGGCTGAACATAATTACCTTGACATTAAAGCAACAATGTGTTTAGAGTGGCAATGCCTGAATCTAAGTTAATTAATTGACTTAGGCAAAAGGGGGAGGAGTTATGGTTTACCACCAACGGTTGCTTTGGGGGGTATTGGTTATTTGGTGGGTTCTGTTCGCAGGCCTGGCTTTAGCCGCCTCAGAATACGACGAGGTCTTGGTAGAGCAGGCCAGGCAAGACATCGCCCAGGAGAATTATCAGGAGGCCCTGGAGGCCTTGACCCTGTCCTGGCAAAAGGGGACCCGGACGGCGGAAAAGGCACTGTTGTTGGGGCAGGTATGTCGTTTCCGCATGGATTATCCTAAGGCCCAGGAATATTTAGAAGAGGCCTTGTTTATAAAGCCTGATCTTGCCGAGGCCCGTTTCCTGTTGGCTGATACCTTGATTGCGCTCAACAAACCAGAGTTGGCCCGGCCGCACCTGGAAGAATTGCATAGAATCGGCTATTTGCCGACCAAGACAGCTTTCCTCCTGGGGTTGGTGTCAGCCCGAGAGGGGGATTATGCCAGGGCGGTGGACTATTTTCGCCGGGCCGAGGAAGACCCTGAGGTGGCACAGGAAGCCAAGCTGCAGATCAGCATGGCCCTGGCCTCACAGCGGCGCTTGAAAGAGGCCCGGCAAACGCTGCAGGAAGCCCTGGCCTTGGGGCCCCAGACCCAAACCGGCTGGTTCGCCGAGCGTTATGCCTCGTCTCTGGAAAAACGGATAGAGGAACTACACCCTTTGCGTTTCAATGTCTCGGTGGGGGTGGATTATGACTCTAATGTGACGTTGCAGCCGGGCGATCCTGCGGCCGCGAAATTAGTGTCGGGGGCCGGCGATGTGGTTTACACCCAAACCGCCAACCTGGAGTTTAATCCCTTTCCGCTTGATCCCTTCGGTCTGCTTTTCCAATATTCCTATTATCAGAATTTTCATCCGCGTATCAGCACTTATGATATGTTAAGCCATGTTTGGGGACTGTGTCCCAATTATAGCTTCCAAAACAGCCGGCTCTGGTTGCCCTTTAGTTTTAATTATACTGATGTGCAGTCCGATAAGTATTATACTGCCTTTTTACTTACTCCCACTTACCTCCACATGGTGAGTGCGCGGGTAGGGGTTGAGGTGGGGGCCAGGTTCGCCCGGAAGTATTATTGGACGCCGGTATTTTTACCGGAAGACGATCGCAGTGCTCATAATTACGGCAGCAGCCTAGGCATCTATTATTTTATTAAAAACCAGGAGGGGTTCTTTCAGGCCCGGTTCAGTTATGAACACGACGGTACTGCCGGCAGTAACTGGGACAGTTCTTCCTATCGACTATTACTGGCAGCTCTTTATCCGGTTAATAAATGGTTGAAGCTGAATGCTTTTGTTGATTTGGTCTTACAACCCTATGAGCACCGCTGGTTCAACGGTGACCCGCTGGCCACTTTCCCGAAGCGGGAAGACCGGATTCTTCTTACCGGGTTGCAAGCCACCTCGGAAATTTACAAAGGGCTGGAGTTTAATGTCCATTATTTCTTTGTCCGGGATGATTGCAATGTGGCCTTGTATGACTACAAACGGCATATTGTCGGCTGTCAACTGGGTTTTCGTTATTGAGGATAGGTAAGGAGGACTTATATGAACTATAAATACCGATTGATTTTAATCCTAATCCTGTTTGTCGGGCTGGTGCTGCCCTTAGGCGCACAAGCCGCGGTGGTCGGCCACCTGACTCAACTAGAGGGCCGGGTAGATCTTTTAAAAGCCGGGAAACTCCCTGCCATTCCAGCCAAAATCCAAGACCCGGTGGAACCAGGAGATGTGATCCGGACTAAATCGGTCTCCAAGGCCCAGGTTAAGTTCCTGGATGAGAGCCTTCTGACCATTGGCCCCAGTAGCCGGGTGGCCATCGAAGAATATCTTCTGGATATGCAAAAAAAGGAACGCCGGGCTGTATTACGGGTATTTCAAGGTCTGATACATGCCGTGGTCAACCGGATTTTCAAAACCGATCCACCTGATTTCGTCCTCAAGACCCATACCGCGGTCATCGGCGTGCGAGGCACGGAATGGTATGCCCAACTGATTCCTGCTGCCACTGATGTTTACAATAAAATGGGTGAAACCGAAGTAAGTAATATATATCCCGAGATCAAAGGTAAGGTAATCCTCAAAGATATGGAACACACCCGGGTGTCCTTTGACCTACCCCCTACTTTACCGATGTCCATACAACCGGAAGATCTATTGTTAATGCAAAACCTGCTGACCGCCAAAGTTCGGGGTCGGAGTGAAGCGGCCTCGGCCTCGGAAGTCAAAACCGACCTGGTCCTGGGAACCCCAAATGTGGTGGCTCAACAAATGGTGCAGACGAACCCGTTGGAAAACATGACCAGCGCCTTATATATCCCGCCGACGCCGGCCCCGCCCCCGAGTCCTCCCACCGGCCTCTTTCACATCCAGACTATCTGGGGGTCGGGAGCTTATGACCTAGATTTGCATCTAACCGGCCCGGAGGCCTCACGCTTCCATGTATATTACGCCAACCGCGGTAGCCTGACGGAACAACCGTATTCGTTGCTCCATAAGGATAGTATTGGTACCGGCGGCAGCGAGGTAATTACCATTAACCAGTTCAATCAGGGCGGGGTCTACCGCGCCTCAGTCTATAATTATAGCGATCAATCATTTACCAGCACCAATCTGTCTTCTTCATCTGGGGTGTCGTTACAGGTGATCAGAGGCGGAACCGTAGTCGAACGTCAGTCCAGTTCTGGGACTACGGGAAGCATCGTCAACGGCGGGACCACCGTGACCAACCTGACCCCTACGGCCGGGCAAGCCGGAAACACCTGGCGGGCGGTGGAAATCAATCCAGCCAACGGTCAGGTCAACGCCGTTAACCAGATCCTTAATTCGGACGGTTCCAGCAACGTCGAATAACAATTTTTGGGCAAATTCAGTTCAGAATGACCACCAGCTAGGGTGCATCCGGAACCCCATTGTATTTCTCCTCTCCCCCAGCCCCCTCCCAGCCGGGGCGGGGGAGTTTCCGGATGTAACTAATATCTGGCCTCGGAAAAACGCGGGTGTTAGGTGGCTATCCCCTAGAGGCGAAATACCGCAAATAGCCGGGCATTAGCGCAATTCTCGTATCCTTTGGGCGATCATCGCCGCCGCTTGATCTACCTCCGCCTCGGTGGTATAACGACCGACACTGAGGCGTACTGCCCCCCGGCCCACGGCGCGGCTAATGCCCATGGCTGCCAACACATGCGATAGTTTAACCTCGGGACCATGGCAGGCAGCGCCGGTAGAGGCCGCCAGCTCCGGCAGACCAGCCAGGATTTCCACCCCCGACAGCCCCGGAAATGAGACATTAAGGGTGTTAGGTAATCGGTCCTGCTCCGGGCCGTTCAGTATCAGCTCCGGATAGAATTCCTGCAGCCGCTGATGGAGGCGATCGCGCAGAGCTTTGAGGTGGGTCCGATCCTGCTCCAAACGTTCCTGCGCCAGTTCGGCGGCCAGGCCCAAGGCGACGTCAAAAATGACGTTCTCGGTACCGGAGCGCCGTCCCCCCTCCTGGCCGCCGCCATGAATTAAGGGGGTAAATTCACAGCCGGTTCGCACATATAACGCGCCGATACCCTTGGGGGCATAAAATTTATGCCCGGCCAGGGTCAAGAAATCGACCCTCAACTCATTCACCTGGATGGGAATTTTACCCACGCTCTGCGCCGCGTCGGTATGGAACCAGATCCCGGCCTCTCGGGCCAACGCGCCGATCTCGGCCAGTGGCTGAATAGCGCCGGTCTCATTATTGGCATGTATGACACTTATCAAAACAGTCTTCGCCGTTAGTTCGCGGCGGATATCATCCGGGTCCACTTGCCCACGGCCATCCACTCGGACAAAACTTACGTCAAAGCCTTGTTCCAATAAAAACAGACAAGGGTTCAAAATTGCGGGATGCTCAATCTGGGTAGTGATCAGATGATTGCCCTTAGCCCGTAAATGATGCGCTACCCCCTTGAGCACAGTGTTATTGGCTTCACTGGCGCAACTGAGGAAGACTAGTTCCTGGGGCTGGCAACCCAAAAGACCGGCAACCTGCTGGCGCGCCTGGGCTACCGCGGTATGGGCCCGTTGCCCCAGGGCATAGGTACTGCTAGGGTTCCCGAATTCTTCCGCGATATATTTTTTAATTCCTGCCACTACCTCTGGGGCAATGGGCGTGGTGGCGTTATAGTCAAGATAAATCATAGAATTTCCTTAAGGGGAATATAGGGTTATTTATTGACACTATAAATTAATATATGATAATTTTGAAACTGATTTCAAACAATCTCGGCGACTGCAGCTATTATCGGGAGGAAACCCTCATGGTGGTAAAGGAAGAAAAATTTATTCTCTGGTTTGATGAGATCGGCATAGACGATGTACCTCTGGTCGGAGGTAAAAATGCCTCTCTGGGTGAAATGATTAAAAATCTGTCGGCCAAAAATATCATGGTTCCCAATGGCTTTGCCATTACCGCTGAGGCTTATCGGTATTTTCTCAAGACCGCGGGTATTGAAAAGAGTATCCGTTTGATCTTGGACGGTCTGGATACCAGTGACATGAACGATCTCATTCGCCGGGGTAAGCGCGTCCGGGACGTCATCCTGGCTGCCAGCCTACCGTCGGCTTTGGTCGCCGAGATCGGGAAGGCTTACGAAGACCTGGAGGACTTGTATGGTATGTCTGGAGCCGATGTCGATGTGGCGGTGCGATCTTCGGCTACCGCAGAAGATTTACCGGATGCCTCCTTTGCCGGCCAGCAGGAAACTTTTCTCAACATCCGCGGTAAGGTCTCTTTAATCCAGGCCGTGAAAAAATGCTTTGCTTCGCTTTTTACCAACCGCGCCATCAGTTACCGGCATGATAAGAGGTTTGACCAGTTCGATGTGGCGCTTTCCGTCGCGGTGCAAAAAATGGTCCGCTCCGATTCCGCCTGCTCGGGGGTAATTTTCTCCATTGATACCGAAACCGGCTTTAAAGATACCGTATATATTACCGGTAGTTATGGTTTGGGCGAAACCGTAGTGCAAGGGCAGGTTACTCCGGACGAGTTCTATGTTTTTAAACCAACGCTGAAAATGGGCAAGCGGGCGATTGTCAGCAAGAAGTTGGGGGACCACAACATTAAAATGGTCTATACTACGGATGAGACCAGACCGGTACGAACTATCGCCACTACCGAGGAAGAACGCAGTCGCTATGTCCTGAATGATGATGAGATTCTTACCCTGGCTCGCTGGGCCTGTATTATTGAAGATCACTATACCGAACAGACCGGGATTTACCGGCCCATGGACATTGAGTGGGCCAAAGATGGGGATGGCAAGTTGGTCGGCTCCGGGCAACTCTTTATTGTCCAAGCCCGTCCCGAGACCGTGCATGCCCAACGGGATTTTAGTGTCCTGGAAACTTACACCTTAAAAGAACGCGGCCCGATAATCACCGCGGGGCAGGCCGTCGGTTCCAAAGTAGGTCAGGGCCAAGCCCACATTATTGAAACCGCTGCGCATATCGCTCAATTCCGCAAAGGTGAGGTCCTGGTTACCGATATGACTGATCCGGATTGGGAACCGATCATGAAAGTCGCCGCGGCCATTGTCACAAACCGGGGGGGGCGGACTTGCCATGCCGCCATAGTCTCCCGAGAATTGGGGATCCCCTGTGTGATCGGCACCGACAATGGATCCCTGGTCATTCAGGAAGGTGCCCCGATCACCGTATCCTGCTGCGAGGGCGAAACCGGTTATGTCTATGAGGGGTTGTTGCCCTTTGAAGTCGAAAGTCTGGATTTAAAAGACCTGCCGCCGACCCGGACCAAAGTCATGATGAATGTGGGCATCCCCGAAAAGGCCTTTATGGACGGCCAGATTCCTAACGACGGGGTCGGCCTGGCCCGGTTAGAATTCATCATCAATTCCCATATCGGTATCCATCCTTTGGCCCTCATTCACTATGATAGATTGCGCGAGCAGGCCGAGAACGATGCCCGGTTGGCTCAAGAGATTGTCAAGATCGATGAACGGACGAAGCTGTACGAAGATAAAAAGGAGTTCTTCATCGATCGCCTGTCCCAGGGTATTGCCCGCATCGGCGCCGCCTTCTATCCCCATGATGTCATTGTCCGCCTGTCTGATTTCAAAACCAACGAATATGCCAATCTGATCGGCGGTTATCTGTTCGAGCCCGAGGAAAGCAATCCGATGATCGGCTGGCGGGGGGCCTCGCGCTATTATGACGAGAAATTTAAACCAGCCTTTGGGCTGGAGTGCCAGGCCTTTTTGCGGGCCCGAGAGGATATCGGCCTCAGCAACATCAAGGTGATGATCCCCTTCTGCCGCACCCCGGAGGAAGGCCGCCGGGTGATCGAGGTGATGCGCGAAAATGGCCTGGTGCAAGGGGAAAACGCCCTGGAAATCTACGTGATGTGCGAGATTCCCAGTAATGTCATCCTGGCCGAGGAGTTTGCCCAGATCTTCGATGGTTTTTCTATCGGCTCCAATGATCTCACCCAGTTAGTGTTGGGGCTGGACCGCGACTCTGACCTGATCAGCCATCTTTTTGATGAACGGCATCCCGCGGTCAAACGCATGGTGGCTCAGGTGATCAACACCGCGCATCAATATAACCGCAAAATCGGTATCTGCGGCCAGGCCCCCAGCGATTATCCAGAGTTCGCCACCTTCCTGGTGGAATGCGGCATTGACTCAATCAGTCTTACGCCGGATACGGTAATCAAGACCAAACTGGAAATTGCCAAGAAGGAAAAAGAACTGGGAATTATTCCCTGATATTTTTCAGGCGTACGATCAAGTCGTAACTAAATCTGTGCCTTGTTGTATCTGCCTCTTCCTCGGAAGGTTCCTCAGTCGCATTACTACCTCTGCCCCTTGGGGTTGAGAGGGCGGATCTGAAGGGGGAAACCTTAACCACAGAGACACTAAGACACAGAGAACAACACCGAGGAAAATGGCACTGGCCGGTTTGCCCCCGAGTAATCAGCTTTCAGCCCCGTTCTACCACCTGAGCCGTCGGCTGGCCGCCGTCATCTTTGGACGGTTCTATCGCCTGGAGGTTACCGGCGGGTCAAATTGGCCTTCCAACGGGCCGGGCATCCTGTGTCCCAAACATCAACGCTGGGAAGATATCCCGGTGGTGGGACTGGCCTTCCCTAAGCCGCTCTATTATATTGCCAAAGTAGAACTGTTCCGTTATCCTATGTTGCGCCGCCTGATGCTGGCCCTGGGCGGGGTGCCGCTCGACCGGGGCCGGCCCCAAGCTACCCTGTCTTCTTTCCGTTATGCGGAACGTCTTCTGTACCAGCGGCAATACCTGGTCCTGTTCCCAGAGGGCACCTATGTTCCAGGACGGGTCGGACCCGGCAAACATCGGCTGATCCAACTGTTGCTTAAGTTACAGAACCGGGATGGCCTAACCCCCTTAGCCTTTTTGCCCGTGGGCATCTCATACCAACCCCAAACTCCCGGTTATAAGGTGCGGGTCCGGCTTGGGGCCCCGGTTTATGCTCCTGGCCCGGCCCAGGCTCCAGAATTGACCCAGACCCTGATGGAGCAGATTGCTCAGCTCTGCGATTGATCCATGATTCCGGGCTGACTAATTAGGGTTCATCCGGCTGCGCACTAACTAGACATGGAGAACCTCATGAAGATTCTTAATCTTTTTTTCTCAACTACCGGCAATACCGCCAAAGTAGCCCAAACCATCAGCATCACCATGCAGCAGCCGGGGAACAGATTGAAACCGTCAAAATCAAGAAGGATTTGGATCTGCTGAGTTATGACCTGATCTTTGTCGGCTCCGGGGTCTATGAATGGTTGCCGGGCCAGCCGATGATAAATCTATTCACTAAATTCCGCCGTCAGTACGCGGCTCAGGGGAAGATCAAACCCTCGGCCCCGCGGCGGGCGTAAAAAAAGTGGTCATTTACTGCACTTACGGCGGTTGTCATACCGGACTCAATGAAGCCCGGCCGGCCGTCAAGTTCATGGGGCAGTTATCTGATCATTTGTGATTTGATATCGTCGGGGAGTGGTACACGGTGGGCGAATATCACCCTGAGATCTACAAAGCCATGACCATCGACGGACGACTGGGCGATATTCGCGGCCTACCCCACGAAGAGGATCTCGCGGAGATAGCCGAAAAGGTCAAAGGCATCCTGGTGGTTTAGACTTCTATTGCCACTAACCGGGCACCGGCTGGAAGCAATGCCGTTATTATTTCTCCGCTCCGGGGTGAGGTTCTAGGGAGTAGGAGGTATTACGGATTTTATTCCGCAACTGGCGGATACCCTGACGGCGGATGAGCTTGTCCGCTTTGAGGTTGGTTAGATTGTTTAGTTGCGCCTTAACATCGGCCTGGACCAGCGGTTCCGGCCGACCGAGTTCTAAATGATTAAAGATGGCTTCGCCGAGCCGACGATAAGCCCGGCGGATTTTCTGTTGCAGCCAGCACAGTAAAATATATTTTATCAGCATAAGCAGACGCCGCCAGGAATTAACCAGGATATTTTTCAGATACAGGCAAATGAGGCGGATGATTCTGATCAGGGTTTCGGTAGGTGTTCTGGCCATGAGCGTCTCCTTTAACTATTCTGGCGATTCGGACGATTCCCGACCTGGCCGTTGAGGGCTGAGGGCCTGAAGCCGACGGCAGATAGCCGCGACATGACTGCCGACCCAGAAAACCTGGTGGCAGGCCGGACATTCGTAAAATTGGTGCTGATGCTGATAGACATATTCCGGCACCCGCCCCCTGACCTCTTGTTTGGACACCGCCACCAGGGGTTGATTGCAGCGACTACAGCGGTTGAGGAGTTTAAAGTCTGTTGCGGCCAGGTTAAACCTGGCCATAACCTCGGCCAGCTGCACTTCCGGATCATCGGCGCTCACCACCAGGATGTCCTGCCGCGGGTACCTGTCGGCCAGCCTGGTCTGCCGGGTCAGAATCCAGGTATTGGCATCTGGGGCTGGCAGACTGGTCGGGTCATGGAGCCGGATTAATTTCTGAATGGTATCGAACCCACAGAGTCGCAGCCATTTGGCCAGGCCCCCCAGGGTTTGATCAACGATAAATCTCATTGCGGAAAGGGTACCCTTTTTACGGTAGCGGGGACCACGAGGCTAAGGGTTTCGGAAGTTAAAGAAGGATTAATGGTCAGCTTCCGATAACGCAGCCGTAGTCGACGCTGGTTATCGCCGGTGCTCAAGGTGATCTGGTAGGGCAGCGGATATTGGCCCCGAAGATCAAATTCCTGGAATTGAGCTTTAAATTTCTGTTGACCCTGAACATCAGACCATTCGGCGGCCTCAATCTGCAAATTTTGCGCCCCGACCCAGATGACCGTGGGACTGGGGCGCGCCTGGCTAACTAATTCCAGGCGGTATTGGTCTTCCTCCGGTATATAGGTCATATGGGCAGTGCCTTCCTGGTCCAAGACCATGCCGCCGGTCAGCACCTCTAGCAGTTCATTGATTTTTACCGGGGGGATAAAATCCTCCAGGTTACAGCTAGTGACCGGGCCGCGGAACAGCTTGCCCTGGCGATAATCTAAAAGTTGCATTTCTTCCCCATCGGTGTGTAAGGATAGGGCAGATTGCCCCCAGAAATTGAGCACATCGACCTTGAGGGTTTGCGGCTTGGAGCCCAATAAGAGTGCCGAGCCATTATATTTCTGCTCGGGAGAGATATAAGTTACCTGGCCTTTGGCTTCAAAACTCTGGATGGCTTGGGAGCGGGACTGCAATCGAGCCTGTAAGTCTTGAGCCGAACGGATGTCAGGGCGAACTCCAGGTTTGATGGTTGGCACTCGGGCACAGGCGGCCAGCCAGACCAAGATGCCGACCATCACCAGCAATCCTAGACGGGGTGGCCAATTACAGTTCACAGTTCCATCTCCTTGATCAAGTCTTTCACACGCTGAATCTTTTTCTCCAGTTCGGGCTTATTATCGCACTCCAGCTGCAAAGCCCGTTTGTAGATGTTCAGAGCCTTCCGGTAAAACTGTTTCTTAACATAGGCATCGCCCAGGTGTTCAGCGATAGTGCAATCCTCGGGCATTTTGCGGTAGGCCCTTTCCAAATGCAGAATTGCCTTATCATAAAGCCTTTTTTTGAAATAAACCCACCCCAGACTATCAATGATATACCCGGCCTCGGGTTCCGCCTCCAGGGCTTGCAATATTAATTTTTCGGCCTCATCTAGGTTGATCCCTTGCTCGGCATACATATATCCGGCAAAATTCAAGGCGTCGGGATTTTTGGGGTCCAATTCCAGCACCTTGTTAATCTGGCGCAGACTTTCGGCCCAATTTTTCTGCTTGTCATGAATCACGGCCAGGCGAAAGTAAACTTCGGAGTGGTTGACGGAAGTCTTCAGGGCCTGCTGTAAGGCCTCAATAGCCTTGGAATATTGCTTCTGACCCTCATACAGCCCGGCCAGGACGATATATAATTCACCCTGGTCCGGGGCTTGCAGAAGAGTATCCTCAACAAGTTTTATGCCATCCTGGAACCGCTTCTGTCGGGCCAAAAGATGGGCCAGTCTGATACGCGAGGGAATATAACTGTCGGAACAATGGTGAACCTGTCGATATTCCCGGTAAGCGGCGTCCAGATTACCTTTAGCTTCTAAACTGGCAGCCAGAAAATAGCGGGCCTGATCGAAACCTTGCCGGGCGATCAGCAATTCCCGAAACTCGCGAATCGCTTCATCATATTGTTTCTGTTCCAAAAGAATCAAACCGATTTTAAATCGCACGCTCGGATTATTACTTTCTAAGTTTTTTATTTTACTAAAGATCTGCATGGCATCGGAATAACGGTTCAACATCAAATATAGCCGCCCTAGATTGGCCAAGCCACTAATATTATTAGGATATCTTTTCAATATGTCGCGATATCTAGTAATGGCCTGGCTAAAATTCTCTTCCCGTTCAGAGACTAGCGCCAGTTCAAACATCGGCAGTATAAAATCCGGCCGCTGGCTTAAGGCCTGCTGGAACTCATCTTTGGCAGGTTCTAATTGATCGAGTTCCAGATAAATCTTGCCCAGATAATAGTGAGCCAAGGGTGAGTCAGGATTCTTGTTTAATAAATCCTTGAGGATATGGGTAGCTTTGGCAAAATCTCCTTGCTGGGCGTAGAGGGTGGCTAAGAAATAATAAGCTTCTTGATTATCCGGGTCAAGTTTAATGATCTTTTCGTACTCGGTGGTAGCTTCTTTTAACTGGTTCAGCCCGGCCCGCAATCCGCCCAGAATCTGATGCGCCTCCAGATAATTAGGGTCTAAGGTAATGGCTCTTTCCACATGGGTCAGGGCTTCCTTGACCTCGCCCTGGCGCAGATAGAGGGCCGCAAGCTCGGTTTCCAATACCGCCGAGAGCGGATCATGGGTTATGGCTTGTTGGTATGCGGTGATCGCCGCTTCCAGCTCGGAGTTGAACAGATACCACTGGGCCTGCAAATAATGAAAATAAGCCTGATCCTTAGAGGTTTCTGGAGAGGGACCGCGGTCCGACAGGGAGGAGTCGGGCGTAACTGGAACCTGGCGGTGGCATCCCCCCAGACCAACAACCAGAGCTAGAGCCAGCCCTCCTACGGCAAAAACTAGGCACCGTCTGGCCTTAAATGTCATTCTAATAACCTTCTTAACTTTGTTGATTGCTTTCCTGCCTGTTTATGTTGCCCTGCCCGTATTTCTCCGACACCGGTTCCAGCTAATAAGGACCTTAAAACTGAACTTAACCTGGATCTGTGACCAGTGACTGATAAGTGCTAAAATCCGAAATTTCGTCCTGCATGAATTGACGCAATTTATTAAGCAGACGCTCCTCAATCTGGCGCACCCGTTCCCGCGAAATGTGGTGTCGGGCCCCGATCTCCTGAAGCGTCAGAGGCTTTTCGGCCAGCAAACGCAAGTCTAAGATGTCTTTTTCCTTATCTTTTAGGGTGAGACGAAATTCTTCCAGCTTGCCCTGAAAGATGTTTTTCATCTCTTGCCGGGCCAGATGATCTTCCGCCGAGGCCTCAGGAGTTGCCAAAAAATTCTTATGTAACTCCTCGGAATCCTCTTTGAGCGGTGCATCGAGGGATAGCTCCCAGCCTCCCAGCCGTTCGTCCATCTCGATGATCTCTTGTTCCTTTACATTAAGACGCTGGGCCAGCAATTTGGGACCAGGAGTAAAACCCTGGGATTCGAGTTTTTCCTTTTCTTTGCGAAGATTATAGAATAGCTTACGCTGGGCTTGGGTAGTGCCGATTTTGACTAACTTCCAGTTATCCATAATAAATTTGAGGATGTAAGCTTTAATCCAGAAAGAGGCATAATATGATAGTTTGATCCCCCGGTAGGGATCAAATTTTTTCACCGCTTGCATCAGCCCAATATTGCCTTCTTGAATCAGGTCCAGCAAATTCTTAGTCCAGTAGCGCTGAAAGTCCAGGGCGATTTTGACTACCAAACGCAGATTGGCGGTGATCAACTGATAAGCCGCATCCGGGTTGCCGGTCTCTAGATATTCTTTGGCCAATCTTTTTTCTTCGTCGGGATGGAGCAGCGGATAGCGATTGATTTCCGCCAGGTAACGCTGCAAGGGATCGAGTTCAATCAGTAAACCCTCGACTTCCGGTTCCACTTCGGTTTCGGCGCCGTCCTCGTCGATAATGGTGAGATCTTCTAAAACATCTGGTTCTTCTTGTTCTAAAATGGTTTCTTTAGTGATCATGAGTAGAATTTAACTCCCTGGGATGAACGATGGTTACCAAGAAAGACGAACTTTGACTCCCCGCTGATTCAGATATTCTTTTAGCTCCCTGATGCTGTAAAGGTTATAATGCACCAGGGAAGCGATCAAAGCCGCGTCTGCGGCGCCCCGGGTCAATACCTCGTACAGGTGGGCGGGGGTTCCGGCCCCGCCGGAGGCAATGACCGGCACGGACACCGCTGTAGAAATCAGGCGGGTCAGATCTAGCTCATATCCTGCCTGGGTGCCATCGGCATCGATAGAATTAAGACAGATCTCCCCCGCCCCCAGACTTACTGCTTCTTGAGGGAATTTTTTCCGATTGGGCCACCTGTTTCACATCCATTCCCAAGACTATGCACTGACTTCCGAATGATCTAGCTCCTTCCTGAATTAATCTAGGGTCGAGGACGGCCGTGGAATTGATGCTGACCTTTTCGGCTCCGGCCAACAGCACCGCCCGCATATCCGCCAGCGAGCGGATGCCGCCCCCGACTGAGAACGGTATAAAAATTTCCTGGGCCACCTGGGTCACCACCTCGATCATGATCTCCCGGCGATCACTGGAGGCGGTGATATCATAGAAAACGATTTCGTCGGCCCCGGCTTCGTAATAGAAGCGGGCCATGTCCACCGGGTTACCGATATCAATATTATCTTTGAATTTAATCCCTTTGGTGGTCCGGCCCCCCTTGACGTCCAAACAAGGGATGATCCGTTTGCTTAACATTTCCCGTCCCAGTTCAGGAAATTCTTTAACACTAACAGACCAAACCGCCCGCTTTTTTCCGGGTGGAATTGAGTAGCCACCAGATTGCCGTATCCCAGAGCACTGGGAAACCGCTCCCCATGGGTAGTAATTCCCAGAACCCACTGAGCCTGGGCCGGGGCCGGATAATAACTATGCACAAAGTAGAAATTGACCTGGTCCGGCAAACCCTGAAAGACCGGATGGGGACGGACAAAATCAACTTCGTTCCAGCCCATGTGGGGAATCTTGAGGGGTTCACCAGGAACTTCCGGGTTGATTCCGGTTAATGCCTGGACCCGACCGGGGATCAACCCCAGACAAGGGACCTGATTTTCTTCACTATAGTCCAGGATGATTTGGGCCCCCAAACAGATGCCCAGTATCGGCGTTCCGGCTGCAAAAGCCTGTTGCAGCGCTTGATCCAGCCCCAGCCGTTTCAAGTTGGTCATGGCTTGACCCGCGGCTCCGACGCCGGGAAAGATAAGCCGCGGGGCCCGAATTACCACCGCCGGGTCCTGGGTGACCACGGCTTCGGCCTTCAGGGCCTGCAGCGAGCGTTTTACACTGGCCAGGTTCCCCGCCTGGTAATCAATAATGGCAATCAATGTTGTCTGGGCTGCAGCTTGGGCCTACCTAAGTTTTCTTATTATCAACCATTTTTAAATTTAACAGTCTGATGGACAAGAGTCAATAAGATTATCCTCAAATTGAATTAGAGTAAAGGAGTCTGCCAAACCAGAAAACCAGGGGTAGGGGAGGGGAGAGGTACATGGGTCAGTAATTAGAAACCTCAGGTTAGGTCAGATATGATCAATTACCATGTTAGCCCTTGAATATTTTATATTATTTTAATCGAAGCCCAAAAACCCCGGACCAAAATTTAATGATCTTGGCCTAGTGCTGGAATTGTGCTATGTTTTAACCAAAAACCTGAGAGCCTCTAAATCCGGCTCGGGCTGGAACCAACGGCAGTTTGCGCTGAGGGCTGAGGGGGCGGGATTTTCATGAATATCGAGGAGGTCGGAAACGAGCGATCATGAAACTATTGACGGCGGATCAGATGCGGCAACTGGATCGACAGGCGATTGAAGCCGTCGGTATTCCTTCCATCGTCTTAATGGAAAACGCCGGGCGCACCACTTATCAAATCTTGCGTCGAGAGTTCCCCGATCTCACCGGACTGGTGACCGTTATCGCCGGTCGGGGCAATAACGGCGGCGATGGTTTTGTGGTAGCCCGTTATCTGGCGCACGAGGGCCTGCCGGTGCAGGTTCTGGTGCTGGGCGAAAAGACCCGGATATGCGGTGATGCGCGCACCAATTTACAGATCTTGGAACAGATCGGCGTGGACGTAATGGAAGTGACTACTGAGACTGAGTTGACCTCCCACCTCGACGCCCTTTACGGGTCTGATCTGATTGTCGACGCCATATTCGGCACCGGTCTCAATGCGGAAGTAGGAGGCCTCTACCGCCAGGTGATCGAAATGCTCAATAATCTCCCGGTGCCGGTTTTAGCGGTAGATTTCCCTTCCGGCTTATGCGCCGATAGCGGGCAGGCCCTGGGCGCCGCGGTAGTGGCGGAGGTCACTGTGACCTATGGCTGGCCCAAACTGGGGCAGATCTTGCCTCCGGGTCGAGATTGTGTCGGTCGCCTCTGGCAGGTGGATATCAGCATCCCGCCGCCTCTGGCCCAGAACATGCCGATTGAGTTGGCCGAGGCCCAGGCATTGCGCTTATTGCTGCCGCCCCGGCCCTTTGCCAGCCACAAAGGCACTTATGGCCACTTGCTGGTGCTGGCCGGGTCCGAAGGCAAGACCGGCGCGGCGACGCTGACCGCCCTGGCCGGCCTCAGGGTAGGGGCGGGTCTGGTTACCACCGGGGTTCCGGCCAGTCTCAACGATATTTTGGAAGTCAAACTAACCGAGGCTATGACCTTGCCGCTGCCGGAGGCGGCTGGGGCACGCGCTTTAGGCACTGCCGCCCTGGCGCCGTTAGCCGCCTTTTGGTCCGGCAAATCGGCCATCGCTTTGGGACCCGGGTTGGGCACTCACCCCGAAACCGGTCAACTGGTGCGCGAGATCGTGCGCCGGGCCTCGATGCCGCTGGTCATTGATGCTGATGGTCTCAATGCCCTGGCCGAAGACTTGACCTGCCTGGAGCAGGTTGCGGGGCCAATCATTTTGACCCCGCATCCGGGGGAGATGTCCCGGCTGGTGGGTAAATCGACCAAGGAGATTCAGGCTCAGCGTCTGGAACAGGCCCAGGCCCTGGCCCAGCGTTATAAGGTGATCGTGGTGCTCAAAGGCGCGCAGACGGTGGTCGCCGAGCCCCAGGGGCGGGTAAGTATTAATCCCACCGGCAATCCGGCCCTGGCCTCCGGGGGGACCGGTGATGTGCTGACCGGCATGATCGGCGGATTTTTAGCCCAAGGTCTGGAGCCCTTTGAGGCCGCCCGGCTAGGGGTTTTTCTGCATGGCCTGGCCGCGGACCAGCGGGCCGATTGGCAGGGCGACTGCGGTCTGTTGGCCGGAGAGTTACTCGAAGAATTGCCGGAAGTTATCAAAGAGTTTGCCGCGGGCCAACTGCCCGAAGTCGAGGAGGAGGTATGTTACAGGCGCGTGATATCATGACCCGGGAGGTGATTACCGTTGCTCCCCAGGCCTCGGTGCTGGAACTGGCGCGCTTATTGGCCGACAGCCGGATCAGCGGCGTTCCGGTGGTCAATGCAGAGGACCGGGTAATTGGGGTGGCGACCCAAAGCGACCTGATTGATCGGGCCAAGAAGTTTGATCTGCCGCACGTGATTACTATCCTGGACGCCCATATCTTTTTGGAAACCCCGGCAAAATTCAAAAAGAAGCTGGAAAAGTTGCTGGGCAGCACCGTTGCTGATATCATGACCACCAAGCCGATCACCATCACCGGGGATTTGCCAGTGGACGAAGTCGCCACCCTGATGGCCGCCAAAAAGGTGCATACCCTGCCCGTAGTGGAGGATGGCAAACTGATCGGCATCATCGGCAAAATTGACATTGTCCGCTCCCTGGCCCAGGAGAGTTGAAGATAGCTGTTTGGACTGACCATGAACCTGCCTGTGGGTCTCTGTGCCTTGGTGATTAGCTTTTTTTCACCACAGAGGTACAGAGACACAGAGGGTTAAAGAGAAACAGGGGAATCTTCCTCCAGCCCGCTAGGCACAATAATCATGGAAAGATCTGGGTCGAGGGTGCAACATTTGCGATTAGCCAGCCCTAGTCCAGAGCAGACCCAGGCCATCGCCGAAAGGTTGGCGGCCAGGCTACAACCAGGCGATGTCATTGCCTTAATTGGCGAATTAGGGGCCGGCAAAACCGAATTTGTCCATGGTCTGGCCCGGGGGTTACAAGTGCCGCCCGGTCAGGTGGCCAGCCCCACCTTTGTCCTGGTGCATGAATATTCGGGCCGCCTGACCCTGGCGCATGTTGATCTTTACCGGCTGGAGCAGCTCAGCCCGGATTTTCTGCTGGAACTGGAGGAATACTGGTCCGGCCCTTATGTTACCGTCATCGAATGGGCCGAACGCCTGAGTGGTTCCGGGCCGGAGGAATATCTGGAAATCACCTTCACCTGGACCGGAGAACAGAGCCGGGAACTGGTTTTGGTCGGCCATGGCCGGCGGGGGGAGGAGTTAATAGTTCATTATAATGCCCCGGACAACTAAGATGGCCGTCAAAGGGAAAGCAGTTAATGGCTGTTTATAATATCCGTTGTAGTTATGAAGAGAATCTGGCCAAGGGGCCTAATCTCGCCCTGGAAGACCTACCTTTCACCTTAGTGGGCCAGCCGCGCTACGAATTCTGGGGGAAGAAGCTTAATTCCCGGCTAGGCATTCCCGCCGGTCTGCTCTTGGACTCCCGGTGGGTCCGCCTCTATGCCCGGTTGGGCTTCGATATCCTGGCTTACAAGACGGTGCGGACCAGACCTCAGCCCAGTTTACCCCATCCCAACTGTTTGCTGGTGGCCGCCGCGTTACCCTGCAGCCCAAAGGCAATTCCTGAGTCGTTGACCGTTTCTCAGCGCTATCGGCCAGTTACCGAGATCAGCATGACCAATTCCCTGGGTATGCCGTCGCAGACCCCGGAGGTCTGGCAGCCGGATCTTGTTAGGTCCAAAGAATCCTTGCTGCCTGGGCAAATGCTGATCGTCAGCGTGGTGGGAACCGCCGAGGATAATCAACCGGCCCGGTTTATCCAGGATTTTGTCCGGGCCGCGGCTCTGGCCGCCGAAGCCGGCGCTGAGGTTATTGAGCTGAATTTTTCCTGCCCCAACGCCCCGGTGGCCGAAGGGCAGATCTATGAGGCCCCGGAGTTTGCCGGGCAAATCACCAAAGCCGTGCGGCAACAGGTCAAAGAGCTGCCGCTTTTGATCAAAATCGGCTATCTGGCCGAAGACCATCGTCTGGCCCGGTTGCTGGCCGCGGTCCGTGATGATATTAATGGGATAGTGGCAATCAATTCGCTAAAATTAACCGTGCTGGACCAGCAGGGGCGTCAGGCATTGCCCGGTGCCGGTCGGAGTCAGAGCGGGGTCAGCGGTTACGCCCTGAAAGAGCTGGCCCGGGACTTTATCCGCCGCCTGGTAGAGCTCAAGCAAAAAGAACGCTATGATTTTAAGATCTTGGCGGCTGGGGGGATACTGACCCCTGGGGATTTTGAGGATTTCCTAAATCTGGGGGCCGAGGCCGCCCTGACCTGCACCGGGGCGATGTGGGACCCGTACCTGGCCCTGAGATATCATCTTGAGTATTCTTTGCCGTCTCCCGATCCTGGTCCTTTAATGACCCTTGACTTCCGGGAGATTGGACTTCCGTCTCAGATTGACGAGGACATAAAAATTGAACACCGGCGCGGCGACAATGAAATCTTATATCCGCCGACAATGAAGATCTGCCCGATCTGTGGCGAACCCCTGGACCAGATACCGCCTGCGGCCCCGCGTTACTGCCGTTGTCGGTTAATGCCTGATTGTTGAGGAATTGAAATGGCTAAGAAAATCACCAGGGCTCGTAAACCGCTAGATAACGAAGAAGATAGATTTATCAGTTTTTTAAATCGGGTAATCGAATTTTCGAAAAGCCATCTGAAAGTGTTAGGGCTGGGGCTGACCCTTATCATCCTGGCCGCGGCGGGCTGGGGTATATTCTATAAAATCAATCAACAACGGGCCATCAAGGCGGCTGAGATGTTGCAGAAGGTTCGACCGGCACTGTCGCAACCCGAAGCCGCGGCTAAAAACCTCGAGGCCTTGCAGCAGTTGATCAGCAATTATCCCAAGACCGGCGCGGCCTTACAGGCCAGATTATTTCGGGCCCAATTGCTCTATCAGGAGAAAAAATACGCTGCGGCTGCAGCCATCTACGAGTCTTTGCGGGGCCAAGACGCCGGTCTGGACGTACTACTCATTGAAAGCCTGAGTTTTTGTTATGAAGCTCAGCAGCAATTTCAGCCTGCTGCCGAGGTTTTGGAACCGCTGGTCAAAGACACCCAACTGCCCTATCGCGGGGAACTGTTGCGGCGGCAAGCTCTGCTGTACGAGCAGGCGGGTGATAAGGTCCGGGCCTTGAACTGCTACCGCCGGCTATTGAGGCTTACTTCCGGCGCCGCGTTTGCCCCCTTAATCAAGGAAAAAATACATCTGCTGGAACAGAAGCAGGGTTGATCGAAAAAACTGGCCCTCTAAACCGAGGGCCAGTTTTAAACTTGGCATAGACCAAACACCTACACCGGGGCTCTGACCCGGCTCAATTATGCTTTTGAGGCCAGCTTACCAAGGAATGGATTAATGTTGAGTGGATTTGTATTATAATCGTTGCAATTAGCGTTTGACAAAGGACCCTGCCAAGGGCGGCGTCGATAAATTAGTGGGCCTTAGGCGACTTAAGTCTGGCCATCATCTCCTTGACCATTTCTTTATTAAATTTGACCATGGGTTCCAGGTCCTGATTGCCTTCCCCCATCTCTACCGGTTCAACCGCTACGCAGATATTGTTAACCGCGCACACCCGGTTCAAACGGACCAGGCAAGGTTTGGCCTTCAGGCTCTCCAGCGCTTTTCCTAAAAGAGTATCTGCCTTGTCTAATTTACCCTCGGCAACCATAATGGCAGCCAGATTATTTAAGGCAATGGCATTGTCGGGTTCCTTTTTTAATACCCCCTCAAGAAGCTTCTTGGCCTTGTCCAGATGTACTGCCTTTTTGTCTACTGTGTAGGATTCATAATTACAAAAGGCTGCCGATAACGATTTTTCCACTGGGCCGCCGATCTTGGCCGGAGGGCAAACCGCATACTGAGCCAAGGCAACTCCAGTGCAGAATACCAGGGCTATCATAAAAACGGTAACTTTAATCGGCATATTTTTCATATACACTCTCCTTTCGTAAATTGACGAAAATAGGTGTTTTCGCCGCCCTGGGCAAATAATAAGATAGGAAGCCGTGATTGTCAATAATTTATACTGCTTTCGGTTGGGGTTTTCGCTATCCGGTTTAAGATAATTAATTCTATCAGGGTGTTACACGGTGAATTTATTGTTTTTGAAGGGAATCTTAGGGTTAAGCGATTCAAGCCGTTAAAATTTACTCTTTCAGGCGAGGGTCAATGGCTTCCCGAATGCCTTCACCTAAGAGGTTATAACCCATGACGGTGATCAGGATGGCCAATCCGGGAAAGAGCGACAGCCACCAGGCGATCTCAATATTGTCTTTGCCCGCGGTCAGGATATTCCCCCAACTGGGGGTCGGAGGTTGCACCCCCAGCCCCAAGAAACTCAGGGCGCTTTCGGTGAGGATGGCTCCGGCCACTCCCAAGGTGGCGGAGACCATTACCGGAGCCAGGGAATTGGGCAGCAGGTGTCGGAAGATGATCCGTGCATCCCCGGCTCCCAGTGCCTGGGCCGCTTGGACGAATTCCCGATTCTTCAAAGACAGGAACTCGGCCCGCACCAGCCGCGCCACCCCCATCCAACTGGTCAGGCCAATGATCGCCATGATGTTCCAGATACTGGGTTCGAGGATGGCAATCACCGCCAGGATCAGGAAAAAAGTCGGGAAACAGAGCATGAGATCCACAAAACGCATGAGGATGTTGTCGGCCCAGCCCCCGTAGTACCCGGCCAGAGCGCCGATCCAGACCCCGATCAGGGTGGCCAGTCCCACCGACACAAAACCGACTTTCAGGGAGATCTGGGCCCCGAACAAAATGCGGGAAAATACGTCCCGGCCCAGCGGGTCGGTGCCGAACAGATGATTGGCACTGGGCGGCATCAGCATCGCCCCCAGGTCAATGTAATTAGGGTCATACGGGGCCAGCCAGGGGGCCAGGAAAGAGACCAGAAACAGTCCCAAGACGATCACCAGACCGCTCAGGGCCAGGCGATTGCGGTAAAAACGGGCCCAGAATTCTCGGTGTCGCGCCACACCTGCCATGGTTCAGCCCGTTCTTAAGCGGGGATCGGCCAGGGCATAGCTGACATCGGCCAAGAGGTTCCCCAATAGAGTTAGCAAGGCACCGATGACCAGCTCCCCCATGACCAGGGGGTAATCCCGGGCCATTACCGCCTGATAGAACAACTGCCCCATACCGGGGATAGCAAAGATGGACTCAAAAATTACGCTACCGCCGATCAGTCCGGGCACCGACAGCCCCAGGATAGTAATCACCGGCATCAGGGCATTCTTCAGGGCATGCTTAAAGATGACGGTGCGTTCCGGCAGGCCCTTGGCCCTCGCCGTGGTGATGTAATCCTGGCGAATGACCTCCAGCATATTGCCCCGCATATAACGCGACATCCCGGCCAGACCCCCAAAGGCCGAGACCAACACCGGCAGGGTCAGATGATAAGCCAGATCTTGAATTTTCTGCCAGGTGGTAAAACGCTCATAAAAATGTGAGGTCAGCCCTGCCAAGGGTAACCAGTCCAGATACACCCCAAAAAGCATCATGAGCAGCAGGGCCAACCAGAAACCGGGCATGGCAAAGCCTAAAAAGACAAATAAGGTGGTGGCCTGATCAAACCAGGAATGAGGATAGGTGGCGGCAATCACCCCGATGGGGATGGCGATCACTAAAATGAGCAGCATGGACAGCAGGTTGATGGAGATGGTGACCCCGATCCGCTCTTTGATCTTGTCCCACACCGGCCGGGCGTCGGGTGAAAAGGACCGCCCCAGATCCAGACGGGCCAGCCGTTGCAGCCAGTCCCAGTATTGCACATGCAAGGGGCGATCCAGTCCATAGAGCTCCCGTAAGCGTTGCTGGGCCTCCAAAGACGCCTTGGGCTGGAGCATGGTCTGTACTTCGGTCGGCGACCCCGGAGCCAGATGAATGACCACGAAGGAAACCAGGGTAATACCCAGCAGTAGGGGGATCATCAGCAGCAAACGTTTAATCAGATAAGCAAACATGGTAGTCGATCAGTGTCATAAGAGATATGGTCCCCTCAGTCTAATTTGGTAAACAGAATTACCTGTCGCCTTTCCCCACTCAGGGGCAAGGTATAAAGATGTTGTTCAGGTTTGCTTAAACCCAAAGATAAAGCCTGGGGTTCAACCTCCGGCCATTCGGCTTCGGCCTGGCGGGGACCTTTCATGGCGATCAGCCGACCGCCGGGCCAGAGCAGCGGTGTCCCCAAAGCCAGGAACCGGGACAGACTAAAAGTAGCCCTTGAAACTACCCCCTGAAAGCCCGGCCCCCAATCACGCGCCAACTGCGGGGTCAGATAGCAATATCTGACTTCCACTGCGGGTAATTGCAGCAACCCCACTAAATATTGCAAGAAAGCGACTTTTTTGCCGGTAGCCTCTATCAAGGCGAGGGCCAGGGCCGGAAACACCAGTTTTAGGGGAAGGCCGGGAAACCCGGCTCCGGTGCCGATATCGGCCAGGCTAGTGAGATCGCGGACCCAGGGCGCCAAGGCCAGGGAATCGACAAAATGTTTATGCACGATTTCGCCCGCGGTACGCAGGCCGGTCAAATTTATCCTGGCATTCCACTTTTGGAGTTCACTCAGATACCGCAGGAATTTATCAACCGTCACCGCTGATAATTCCAGACCCAACTCTTGCGCCCCGGCCCGGAGCAGAGGTTCAGCCTCTCTAGCGCCGGCGGGCAGTTCACCCATAATCTTGTCCTAAATTTTGGTATCCCGGCCTACCGCACATAACCGATGCGACTTCTCCGGCGGGCCATCCAGTATTAAGAACGCTGGCGGCGATCTTCCAGGGCCGCCGCAGGCGCAGATTCTGGGGAGGAATCAAGCTGGGGCTGTTCCGCATCCGGGGCCGCACTCGTCAATTGCTGCGCGGCATCGCCCAAGACCAGACCATGACTTTGGGCTATGCTAAGCAGATATTGATATTCCATCGCTTTTTTTTGCAAACGGTAACGGAGAATTAAATTAATGGGGAAGTAGAGCAATCCCAAAGCCCAGAGACCGATAACCACATAGGTGGCCCATAATCCCAAGAAGGTAAAGAGCTTCTGGAGAATGGGCAGCAGTTGTTCCAGGCGGATAATGGCATAAATTACTGATATCAAAAACAGCAGCCCCAACACATAGGAAACCTGGGACCATTTACGTCCCAGACGTTGATAGCGGTTGACCGGTTGAGCTTGGGGCCCGGTTTCAGGTGGGGCACAGAAGGCATCGAAGCCCTTGATAATCAATCCGAAAATAAACATCATGACAATCGGCGCGGTGAACGACGCCAACAGGTATTCCTTCCAAGGGAAGGGCACCACCGTCACCTGCTCCGAAAACACCCCTTCATCAATCTGCCAGATCAGGGTCACCAGGAAGATGAGTAACTCCACAATGGCCACTAAGATGACGAAACTGTTAAAGATATATTTCTTTTCGACCGAATCGTGCAGGTCGAAGAGTCGGCTCATGGTTTTCCTTCCGCGCTTAGTTTCTGACACAGGTTGGAAACCTGTGCCACCAGGTTTTGAGATCTTTCAAGAGGTTCCCTCCGATTGTTCAATTATTATCATGCTTGAGATGGAACTTCAAGGTCAAACAGGGGTGATGCCAGGACTGGTGGTCCGGTTGGGAGTGCCAGGGGGCTTAATACCAAGTTGTTAATCAAATGTAACAAACTAATCAGTTAACACATTGATTGTATGTAACATTTCAACAGAAAACTGCATAAGGTGCCAAAAGATCAGCGGGCAGGTAAAAGTCTTTGAACTTCCAGCCAATAGAGCCAGGCGGCCAGCCCCAACAGCAGGACGTCTTCTAAGATAGCCAACAATCCTACCTGCCGCTCGGAAAACAGACCGCAGCCGCAATCAATATTTAGGCCCCGGAGCATGGTGATGGCCAGTATAACCAGGAAAATTACCAATACCGCCTGGATCAGCAGCAAACAACTGCGCGGTTTGACACCCAGGATGAGCAGCGCGCCGCTGACCATTTCCAGCCAGGGGACGAGGGCCACGCTCAGCCCGACCAAAGGCTGCGGCAGAAGTTGATAAGCCATGACCGTTTCGGTGAACTGGTAGGGGTAAAAGTGTTTCCATATCCCGGCATAGACAAAGGCCGCACCCAGGGCCAGGCGCAAAAAAGCGGCCAGCCAATCTTTACGGCGCAATGTCAACCGGGTACCCAGCCTCATCCCAGGCACGAAATCCTCCGGTAAAGGCCATAACCTGGCTAAAACCCTGGGCCTGAAGGAGCTCCGCGACCTCAAAACTGGCATCGCAGTTTTGCTGGCCACAATAGACCACGATCTGGCACTGGCGATCAATCCCGGATAAACGTTGATCTCCGGAATCCTGAAGGTCCTCGGGGCTCAGGTTGATCGCCCCGGCAATATGCAGTTCCCGAAATTCGGACCGGGGGCGGGCATCGATGAATAGGGTCTGACCCTGACGATGTAAGGCATAGGCCTGTTTCAGGTTAACGGTTTGGATCTCCCCAAACTCGGCTTGGCGATACTGGTCCCGCCACTCATCTAACCGGGAAGCAAGCTCGCCCTTAAACCCCAAGCGTACCAGAGGCCAATGGGACTGAAGTCCCAACCCCAGGGCCAGCGCCAAAATGAGTATGCCCCAGGTTAAATCCTGGGCCAGAAGCCGACGAAACAAGGTTAATTAGAAGCCGGTGCTGATTCCCCAGTGGTTTCCTTCTGATCAGTGCTCTGACCAGAACTGGCTTCACTGGCGGTAAAGAATTTTTTGCCTTGATAATGAAAGCTCAGCGGGATAAACCCTTCCGCTTCCCGCGACCAGCCGCCCTCGCGGGTGTGTTGAAAGTAGCGCCATACCCTACCTTCCTTGAGGTCGGCCAGGAAGGTCTGGTTGCCGCTGGCGACCAACATGAAGCGATTGCCCTGGGCCATAGCCGGGGCACCCTGAATCGCTTCTCCAGTACCTTTGGTGGCCTGGATGCTAAATTCTTTGTTTTGTAAAGCCTCTTCTACCTGGCTGGATACCTTATGTCGCAGAAAAGGGCTGTAAACCCAAAAAATCGTGGTTAATAGAATGCCCAGCAGTATGGCCCAAAAAAATGTCCATCCGGTGCTCTTTGCCACGATACCTCCTCTTTCTGGCCTGACTTGGTTGAAATTAACCAAGATTTTGCTTTACAATTTTATTGCCTACGGATAAGCAATTGTAGGAACTTATTCTTTAATTTGCTGATAACTTAACTCTTACCTATTATAAACCTTAACGAGGCCCTTATGCATCCTCCGAAACGCCATCCCCCGGTGACGGCCATTGCCTTTGATCTTGGAAATGTCTTAATCCGGGTGGATCAGATGAGACTGGTCCGCTATTTAGCTCCCTATACCCAGGCGGACCCCCAAGAAATTTTGGCCTTAACTTTCGCCAGTTCGCTTAAATCTGCTTATGATACCGGCCGCTTGAGCACCCAAGAGTTTTATCAACAGCTAATTGACCGTTTATCGTGTTCGCTGCCCTATGAAAAGTTTTGCCAGTATTGGACCGGCATCTTTTCCCTCGAGGAGGGCATGGAAGCGGTAATCGACCGTTTACAAGAACGTTACCCTTTATTGATTGTGTCTAATACCGATCCCCTGCATCTTGACTATGTCCGGACCAAATTCCGGGTTTTGCGTCATTTTAAACGCTATATACTTTCTTATCAACTGGGCTGCCAGAAACCGGAAGCGGGTATTTACCAGGCCCTGATTGCGGCCCTGGAGCAGCCGCCGGAGCAGTGTCTGTTCATCGACGATCTGTGGCCCAATGTTGCAGCCGCGTGTCAGCATGGCCTTCAGGCCTGGCAGTTCTTTTCCGCCGCCGAACTTATCGAGCAGCTTGCCAGTCGGGGGCTATGGTGACCCGCCGCCCCGCTCCAATGAGAGGGCCGGGAAATCGCCTTTATCCTAATAGGGCGTGCCGATCGCCTTATCTAGTTGGGCCAGAGCTACTTTATGGTCATACAAGCTGCGGATGTGATTTAACTCCGAATCATAAAATTGCACCTGGGCATCGGTCACTTCGATGATGGAACCGACCCCGGCCTGATAACGACCCCGGGCCAGCCTCAGATTTTCTTCGGCTGCTTCCAGCGCCTTGGCGGTGGCCCGGATATTTTTTGTGGCCGAGATCAGGTCCAGATAACTCTGTTCCACTTCCTTAGTAATATCTTGGCGAATCACCTGTTCATTGGCTTCTACCGAACGCAGCGTGGCTTTGGCCTGGCGCACGTCGCTTACGGTGGCCAAACCTTCAAACAGCGGGAAGCTAAGCCCGACGCCAACGGTCCAACCCTCCCGCAGCGGGTAATCACTGCCCCGCCAGCTATGGATTCCTGAGGCATTGAGGCTGGGGAAATACCCGGATCTGGCCACCTGGACGGCGGCCTTGGATGATTGCTGCTGCGATAGATTTTTCAAGAGCTCGGGACGGCGCTGATAAGCCAGCTCTTTGGCCTCTTTGAGGCTGATGGGGATCGGCTGCACCTCCAAGATATCCTTAAGTTCGGTATATGGCCAGGTCTTCAGGCCCAAGGCGTTCATCAATTCCACCTGGGATAATTTAAAGGTGTTTTTGGCCTTGATCAGGGCAGACTCGGCATCGTAGAGATTGGCTTCGGCCTTGGCCACGTCGATTTTGGCCCGAATCCCGACTTTATAAAAGCCTTTCGCCTGCCGGACCAGCTCTTGATTGAGTTCGACGTTCTTGTGGCTGACGTCCGCGGCGCGTTTGGCGGCCAAATAGCCAAAGTAAGCGGTCTTGGCCTTAAGCACCACCTGCTGTCGGCTATTGGCATAATCATGACTGGAGGCCTGATAGTTGGCCTTGGATTCGGCCACCTGACCCGGCGTTTTGCCAAAATCGTAAAGTAACTGGTTCAAGGTAAAGCGATGGGAGAAATAATCACTTGGCCCGCTGCCCCGGGAGGGTAGGTTAAACCCACTGGTGCCAGTCGAGCCGGACAAAAAATTATCAAAATCAGTGCTGCCTCCCCTATATAAAGTCCCATAATCATAACTCGAAGTATATCTGAGCTGGGGGAAATAATTGGCCCGGGCCACGCCGATCTGAGCCTTGGCAGCCTGAGATCTCTCCCTGAATTCGATGATCGAGGGGTGGTTCTTTAAGGCAACGGCGATGGCGTCCCGCAAGGTAAGCTGGCCGCCAGAGATCGAGGGTTGGGCCCAACCGGAAACACCACTTAAGAACCATACCCCGATAATGAGTCCAATGATTAATAACCTCACGCTCCCCTGCCGACCTCCTGAGAATTTATCAAAATCACAGATTAAAATACTTACTCAAAAAGGATAGTCAAGTATTTTGTGAGGAATAGAAACAGTTACCAGGGCTTCCCGCCCGCGTCTTAGCCAGGGAAAGGCGGCTGATCGTCAAATTCATCTTCGTCACCGCCCCAAGAGCGCCGGGCCAGGCGCAAGAGATGCTGATACCAACCATGATAGACTACCGCCACCGCCAGGAAACATACCAGCGCCACCCAGCCCTCACTCAAAGCTCCCAGATAGAGCAGCAAAACCATGACACCCAAACCAACCACAAGGATAATGACATCCGGCAGGTATTTTCTCATTTACGTACTCAGTGGACCCGGTGTCCCGGCACAGTTGAGTTGGTACGGGGGCGCATACCCCCCCATAAATCGAGTTACCCCTAAAGTTGATCAGTAGAACAAGAGGTTAGGAATCAGAACAGATATAACTATATCAGATCATTATTAAAACAGCAAAAAAATTATTGGCCGCCATAAAACCCCGTTCATACATGGTTGCGCAATTGTAGTTCTACCGGATGGGGATGGAGATAATATTGTTCCCGCAGATAGGGCTGCTGATATTTGCGGACATAATGATGGCGCAGGGTAAGGGGGACAATCAGCGGCAGGTAACCCTGACGATATTATTTATGGTTTCCAGTAGCTCCGCTTTTTTCGTCCGCGGACAGGTGGCGTTTAAAATAGCCCATCAGATGCTCCAGGACATTTTATAAACAGGCGCGGATGCCGATTTTGATCTTGGCCTCAGTCAATTTTTGCTTCTCGCCCCCGATCTAATGCCCCTAAATCTAATGCCCCTAATAAGTTTGGTGATCAATTACCAGCTCCAGTCAGTCGGTAATCGACTCCAAGGCGGCCGTCAAGCGCCGCAATACTTCCTCTTTGCCTAAAATATCCATGATTTCAAAAAGTCCGGGGCTGGCCGTCTTGCCGGTTAGCGCCACCCGGACCGCCTGGGCCAGGACCACCATCTTGAGCCCGGACTGCTTTTGCACCTCGGAGAAGATCTGGTTGAGGGCCTCTTCCTGGAGCTCGGGCAGAGCTGCTAATCTATCCCGGAGCGCGGCCAGCCCGGGCCGACTGGCGGGGGTAAGAAATTTCCGGGCCGCCTTCGCCTCATAGGGCCGGGGATCATGAAAATAAAAGCGGGCCATTTCGGCCATTTCCACCAGGGTATGGGCCCGGGGCTTCAGGGTGGCGACCACCCGGCTGAGATAATCCAAATCATCGGTTACCACACCCTGCTGCGGCAGAAAGTCTTTTAAAATCAGGGCCAGATCGCGGTCCGTACTTTCCCGGAGATAATGGCCGTTGAGCCATAGCAGTTTGTCGGCATTAAAGATCCCGGCGGATTTGCTGACGTGCTCTAAAGAGAAATACTCGATCAACTCGGCGGTGGAAAAGATCTCCTGATCGCCATGCGACCAGCCCAGTCGGGCCAGAAAATTGACCAGGGCCGGGGGCAAAAAACCCATGTCCCGATAGGCCAATACCGACAAGGCCCCGTGGCGTTTGGAGAGCTTGGCCTTATCTGGACCTAAAATCATCGGAATGTGAGCGAACTTAGGCGGTGTGGCCCCCAGGGCGCGATAAAGCAGAATCTGCCGGGGGGTGTTGGGAATATGGTCATCGCCGCGGATCACATGGGTAATCTCCATGCTCAGATCATCGACCACCACGGCAAAATTATAGGTCGGAACCCCATCGGCCCTCAAAAGCACCAAATCATCCAGCTCCTGATTGTCAAAGGCGATCGGTCCCTTGCTCAGGTCGTTCCACTGAGTGGTGCCGGCCGGCGGCGAGCGGAAGCGCACCGCGGTATTCGGCCCCGGTCCCAAGTGCCGGTCCCGACAATGGCCGTCATAGCGCGGATTTTCACCGCGGGCCAGGGCGGCTTTACGTTTCTCCTCCAACCGCTCAGGTGGACAGTCGCAATAATAGGCCGCCCCCACGTCTAGTAAGCGGCCAATGAAATCATGATAAATTTTGAGGCGGTCGGATTGATGATAGGGGCCTTCATCCCAGTCCAGACCCAGCCAGCGCAGGCTGTCCAGGATATCTTGCTCATAACGGGTTTCGGAACGGGCCACATCAGTGTCTTCAATGCGCAGCACGAAGACCCCCTGATGGTGGCGGGCAAAGAGCCAGTTAAACAGCGCGGTGCGCGCCCCACCGAGGTGAAAAAAGCCGGTGGGGCTGGGGGAAAACCGAGTGCGAATGCAGGCCATGATGTCAAACTCCCCGGACAGACAGTTATAAATGCCGTATCTTGCTGGCCTCTGGCCAAAGTAGCGCAATTCAATGCCCCCGAAACTGCAATGGGCGCTCGCCCGCGCGGGAAGTATGCGCCGCCGGGGTTGTTAATGAATACGATCACCTTGCCAAAAACCACTTTATTGTAAAGATTATCAAAAAATAAATCAACCATCGACCCCCCACGCCGGGGCATTATTCAAAATGAAACAAGATTAACATTGCAGAATGAAATATTTCTTGGAAACAATTAGTGGTTGCGTTATAATAATGGCTAGGCCGAGATAGCAAATTATCATAAGCCGATTCCTAAATTAATCTAGCCCCGGTAAGGCGCGGCCGGGGACCAGGAGGAAGTGATGGCGGCCCCTAGTTCACCTTCCCCTCAGATTACCGAATTAATCCTGGACAGTCTGGCCGAGGGGGTTTTTACCGTAGATAAGGATTTTACGATCCTGACATTTAATGCCGCGGCTGAGGAGATCACCGGCATTTCCCGGCAGGAGGCCCTGGGTCAGAAATGTTATGAAGTGTTGCGGGCCAACGTCTGCCAGCAGCGCTGTCCGCTGGAAGAGAGCATCGACAGCGGCCGGGCCCGCTTAGAGGTGGACGTCAACATCCTGGACAGCCAGGGTCGCCGGGTGCCTTTAAAAATCTGTACCACGGTGCTCAAAGATCAGCATGGTCAGGTGATCGGCGGGGTCGAGACCTTCCGCGACCTGTCGGCCCTGGAATCGCTCCGCAAAGAGCTGACCAAACAATATACCATTCGGGATATTCTCGCCAAGAGTCCGGCCATGCAGGATATTCTGGCCATTTTGCCTGACCTCGCCCCCAGCGACGCCACTGTGCTCCTGGAAGGGGAATCGGGCACCGGCAAGAATCTGGTGTCTCGGGCCTTGCATGAGCTAAGTAACCGTAAAACCGGGCCTTATGTGGTGGTCAACTGCAGCGCCTTACCCGATCCGTTGCTGGAATCCGAGCTTTTCGGCTATGTCAAGGGTGCCTTTACCGATGCCAAACGGGATAAACCGGGGCGCTTTGCCGCGGCCCAGGGCGGCACCTTGCTGCTGGATGAGGTCGGCGAACTGTCGCCGGCCATGCAGGTCAAACTGTTGCGAGTGCTGGATGACAAGGAATTTGTGCCCTTGGGCAGTAATGCTCCGATCAGCGCCGACGTGCGCATCATCGCGGCTACCAATAAGGTCTTAAAGGACGAGGTGCGCCACGGCCGGTTCCGCCCGGACTTGTATTTTCGTCTCAATGTCGTGCGGCTGCGGCTGCCGCCGCTCCGGCAGCGACGCCAGGATATCCCCCTGCTGGTCGATTATTTTATCCGTAAACATCGCGCTTTGAAAAACAAACGGTTGCTCGGCGCGACTCGGGAGGTCCTGGAACGGCTCCTACGCTACGATTTTCCGGGCAATGTCCGGGAACTGGAAAATATCATTGAACACGGCGTGGTGCTGTGCCGGGGGGAATATCTGGAATTGCGTGATTTGCCTGAGGAATTAGGCGAGGTGACGGGCCCATCCAGTCCGTTTGAGGCCGCGGCCTCGACCTTAGCGGCCCAAGAAGCCCGGCTGATTGCCGACACTTTAGCGCAATATCAGGGAAAGCGAAGATTGGCCGCTCAAGCTCTGGGTATCGCGCCCTCCACCTTGTGGCGCAAGCTGAAGAAATACGGTCTGGTGCAGGCGACCCCGCGGCCTCGGCGTCGCCGCCGCCCGTTCCCAAATAATTCATAATGAAATATTTATAGCTTAAAATGAAATAATAATCTAAAAGGAATATATCACGGTGCGAATATTAACCATTAATTTTAAGAGCTTATATGAATTGTATGTTTGGTATTGAATTTGCAACACAATAACTAGTGTGGAGCGTTTGGAGCGTTTTCTGAAAGTCGCCATCCCGGTATTCCGGGGCCGGGTAGCACCGCGGTTCGATCACGCCCAGGAAGGGTGGGTGTTTACGGTATCGCGGTGTGGTCATTATGATCTCCAGGTGCTCCATTGGGGACCAGAAAGTGGGGCCGAACGGGTCCGGCAGTTGCACCGGCAAGGCGTGCGGGTGTTAATCTGCGGAGCCATCGAAGACTGGCTCCTGGGTTATATGCGGCACTGGGGCATCGCCGGGATACCCTGGGTGCGGGGCGAGGTCTACTCGGTCTTGCAAAGTTTTCTCCAGGGCCACTGGCGGGAGCAAGATCCCCGGCTGGAGGCCTGGATAAGGAGGTTGATGATGCCTAATGGTAAAGGTCAAGGCCAGGGGCGCGGTGGCGGCCAAGGACGTGGTGGCGGACCGGGGCGCGGCAGGGGCCAGGCCGGCGGTTTCGGAGCCGGACCAGGGGGTTTTTGTGTCTGTCCGGCCTGCGGCGAGAAGGTGCCGCATCAATTGGGAGTGCCTTGTTTTGAAACGAAATGTCCAAAATGTGGCACAGTCATGACTAGGGAACGCTAGCTTGGTCTGGAGGCATGTGAGGCACATTGTAAATAACCAGGCTTTAGACCGTTACGGTCTTAACCCGAAAAACTAATGGAGGTAGGTTATGCCGTTCTTTGATGGTACCGGTCCTTGGGGCCGGGGTCCAGGCACCGGATGGGGGCGCGGCCCTTGTGGCATGGGCCTGGGCCGTACCTATGGCTGGGGCGGTTGGGGCCGCCCCTGGGGTAGAGGCATGGGCTGGCGCGGCCGCGCTTGGGGCTATGGCCCGGGCTGGGGTTATAGGGCCAGACCCTACGGCGGTTATCGGTATGGTGGTTGGGGTCCGCCCTGGGGTTTTGATCCCTGGGGGCCCGGCTATGCCGGGGGTGACGTGGCCCCCTATTACCCCACCCCCCAAGATGAAATGGCCGATCTCAAAGAAGAGCAGTCGTTCTTGCAAAGTCAGTTAGAGGCTATTCAAAAACGTCTGACTGAGCTTGAAACAACCGCGACTGAAGAATAATGTCAACCGCCAGGCCCCGTTCTGACCGCCGGGTCGGAATGGGGCCGATTGTTAAACCAGGAAAGGCCAAGCCCTCCGATGACGGAGCATAAAACCGACCCCATAACCGAAACCTATGACTGGGCTCATTTTATTATCCAGAGCATTCCGGTGGGAATCTTCACCGTGGATAGTCAGATGCGGATCACGGATTTTAATCCCCGGGCGGCAGAGCTCACCGGATATCAGCGTTCGGAGGCGATGGGCAGGTTTTGTGCTGATATTCTGCGCAGCAATCTCTGCCAGACTAATTGTCCGCTCCGGCAGGCCATGGCCCAGGAAACCGCTCTGGAGCGGGAGGCCGTTATTGAAAACCGTTGGGCCCAAAAGATCCCGGTTACCCTGTGTACTGCCGCCCTGCGCAATGATCAGGGCGAGTTGCTGGGGGGTGTAGAGACCTTTCGAGATATTACCGCCTTAAAGAAGCAGGAAGAAGAACGCCGTAATCTGGTCGCCATGTTTGCCCATGATTTGAAGACGCCGGTGGTCTCCATGGGTGGTTTAGCCAACCGGATGCTTCACGGCAAGGTAGGACCGATCTCGGCGCAACAAGTCACCTATCTGGAAAGCATTGTTTTGGAAATGCAACGGCTGGAAACCCTGATCAATAATTTTCTGGAATTTGCTCGCCTACAACTACACGAAATCAAACCCTTATTGAGCAGCCTCCAGGTCGAAAAGGAATGTCAGGAAGTCTTAACCCTGATGGCCCCCCTGGCCGAGCGCCAGGGCATCACCTTAACGGCAGAATATCCCCCGGAGATCTTAGTAATCGAAGCCGACCCGCAGCTTTTCCGCCGCGTATTGGAAAACCTGCTAGAAAACGCCATCAAATATTCGCCACCAGAAACTGTAGTCACACTGATGGTGGAAGGTCGCGAGGAGGACATTCTGGTCCGGGTGCAGGATCAGGGGGCAGGGATTGCCCCCCAATATCTGTCGCATCTCTTCGAGGTCTTTTATCGGGGTAATGACCAACACCGGTCGCGGGGTTTTGGTCTGGGTCTGGCTACCGTCAAAACCATTATCGAGGCCCACGGCGGTAAGATTTGGGTCGAAAGCGAGGTCGGCCAGGGTACGACATTTTACTTTACCCTACCGCGTCGCGCTTAAGATGATGCTGATGGTCTAAACGATAAACAGTCTGGTCAAGCGGGACTCAGATTTAAGATCAGAAAGTAATCTAGCCAATGATAATTCTCAAAAATTATCGGGAAAACAATTATCGGGAAAAGATCATAGGTTCGTTTTAATTCCTTGACCGGTATCAGTTTGTGAGGTACATTAATTTATTTTATTGGCTTAAAAAAAAGCAGGAATCTAGGGCCTAGAAAGAGAGCCAGGCCCCGAAAAAATGGCTTGATGGTTGGCTACCGGCTAATCGTTCAGTTAATTTACCAGCTAGTGGGCTTAATCAAAAAGGAGGAAACACCATGTCACGTATTGCCATCATGTCTTGCCAAAATATCAAAGACAAAATGTGTATCGGGTGTGTCACCTGTTTCAAGGCCATGCAACGCAAAGACGGCGAGTTCGCCCGTTATAAAGATGACATCCAGGTAGTAGCGATGTGCGATTGCGGCGGCTGCCCCGGCCTGGCCATGCCCAAGTTAAACCTGGTGCGGCATATCTGTAACCAGAACGGCGTGGACTTCGATGTTTTGCATTTGGGCACCTGTCTGGTTAAGGCTGCCAAGACCTCGGGCTGTCCCATCGATGTCGATAATCTTAAGAAGATGATAGAAGATACGACGGGCAAAGAAGTGGTCATTGGTACTCATAATTATTAACTCGAAGGAGGTTCTTTTAGAGAGATTATGCGAGTTTGCGTAACTAGCCAAGGTAATACCCTGGATTCCCAGATTGATCCCCGGTTTGGCCGGTGTAACTATTTCATCCTGGCCGATCCGGACACCATGGAATATCAGGCCCATCCTAACCCGGCGCGTGATGCTATCGGCGGTGCCGGGATTCAAGGAAGCCAATGGGTGGCCAATCAGGGCGTTCAGGTGGTCCTTACCGGACGGCTCGGTCCCAATGCCCAACAGGTTTTCGCTGCCAGTGGCATCAAGGTGGCCATGGACGTCGAAGGTACGGTGGATGAGGTTCTGGAAGCCTTTAAAGCCGGACGCATTGTCGTTCAAGATGTCAGTGCGATAGCCAATGTCTCTGGTATGGGATCAGGGCGAGGTATGGGTGGTGGCCGAGGTCGGGGCGGCAGTCGCGGTATGGGGGGCGGCGGCCGCTGTCTGAGCCGAGGCAACTGGCCGGCCAAGCCAGCTTATACACCAGGACCGGCTTTGGAAACCAGAGCTGCTCCGGGCAGGACGCCAGCGGCACCGCGCACCCAGCAAGAAGAGATTGCCCAACTCCGGGAAACAGCCCGCAACATTGAAGACCAGCTACGGCAGATTCAGGTACGGCTGCGGGAGTTGGAAGAAAAGCAACGGCCCTAAATTCGGGGACCCGAAAGAGAGGGCATGGATATAGCTGGTTTCCATCCGGAAACTTCTTTCCTCTGGTGGGAAGGGTCAGGGGCCTAATTATTTTTACCCTCACTCTAACCCTTCCCCCTAAAGAGGGAGAAAAAAACCGGGTTTCCGGATGAATACTAGCTCAGGAGGAGGCTAACCGGGGATAGTTACAGCCTGAAGCATCTATTCACCAGGCAGCGTAGTAGCCTTCTTCCTTCCCGAAAATTGCAGTTCAAAGTAGAAAGGGGAGGGTTTGTAATGGCGAGTCCCATGAAAATCGTGGTGGTAGGCGGGGTGGCGGCAGGACCCAAGGCCGCGGCTCGGGCCCGGCGCTGTGACCCAACGGCTGAAATTACTCTATTTGAGCAGGGCGAATTTGTGTCCTATGCCGGCTGTGGCCTACCTTTTTTTATTTCTGGAGCCATTCCCGATATCAAGGAGCTCTTGGCCACCCCGGTAGGTGTGGTCCGAGACGCCGGGTTTTTCAAGAACGTCAAAGGATTTGACCTGCGCACCGGCAAACGGGTGACGGCTATTGAGCGCGGCAAAAAACAGGTGCAAGTGACCGATGTCAAAACCGGCGAGGTGGAAACCGCCCCTTATGACCGGTTGGTATTAGCTACCGGGGCCCGGCCGGTACGACCGCCGATTGAGGGCATCGACCTGGGCAACATCTTTCCTTTGCAGACCCCTAAACATGCCCTGGAAATCCGTGAGGCTATTGAACGGGATAAGGTTAAAAAAGCAGTACTGATCGGGGCGGGTTGGATCGGTCTGGAAGTGACCGAAGCCCTGGTCCATCGCGGCATTGAGGTGACTCTGGTCGAAGCCCTGGATTTCGTGGCCCCGAATCTCTTGGATTTTGAAATCGCCGCCTTATTAAGCCGTCATTTAACAGAGAAAGGTGTGGCGGTACGTACCCAGGAACGGGCAGCCCGTTTTATCGGTAATTCAGAAGGCAAAGTCAAAAAGGTGGTCACTGATAAAGGCGAGTATGACGCTGACTTAGTCCTGATCGCCATCGGCGTGCGGCCTAATGTCGATCTGGCCCGGGAGGCCGGACTGGAGTTGGGGCAAACCGGAGCCATCAAAGTGGATGACTACCTACGGACTTCAGATCCGGATATTTATGCCGGCGGTGATTGCATCGAAAGCAAGCATCTGCTGACCGGCAAGCCAGCCTTTGTGTCTTCCGGCCAGTTAGCCAATATCCACGGTCGGATTATCGGTACCAATCTTACCGGCGGGCAAGAAACCTTCAAAGGTTTCGTCGGCACGTCGATCGCCAAGGTCTTTGACTTCAGCGTCGGCGCCGCGGGTCTGAAAGAGTCCGTAGCCCGCGACCTGGGTTTTGATGTCGAGACCGCCCTGGTTCCCGGTCCGGATCATGCCCATTATTATCCCCAGAGCGGGGTGGTCGGCCTCAAAATGGTGGCAGACCGCAAGACCCGTCGCCTTTTGGGGGTGCAGGTCGTAGGGCCGGGCGATGGTTCCAAACGCATAGATGTGGCTGCCACGGCCATAACCCTGGGTGCCACCCTGGACACGATGTCGCAGCTCAACCTGGCCTATTCGCCGCCGTTCTCCTCGGCCCTGGATAATCTCTTGGTAGCCGCCAATGTCATGCTCAACAAATTGGAAGGCCGGGCGCCCTCGGTTACCCCGATGGCCGTCCAGGAAATGACTGAGCAGGGCCAAGATTTTATGCTGCTCGATGTCCGCACCCCGCAGGAATTCAATGAAATTCGTCTTAAAAATCCCAATACCTTTTTTATGCCCTTGGGCCGCTTACGGGAAAAAGCTCCGGAATTTCCCAAGGACAAGACCATCATTCCCTTCTGCAAACTGAGTCTGCGGGGTTATGAGGCGGTAAAGATTCTGGAAGGACTGGGGTTCAAAGATGTCAAGTTCATGGATGGCGGCGTCGTGCAATGGCCCTATGAACTGGAAAAACCTCAATAAAAGATCAGGGCCGGCCTGCTAGTCGGCCCTATACTAATTTAATTTCAACTTTTTTAACTCTAACCTGAACCATCTCATGGTTTTAGGAATGGTGTCCCCCTAATCCAATACAGGATACTTAAACAGGGGTAATTTCTCTTTTGGTAGGGGTGGGGTTTCCCCGCTCCATATCAGAAAGGTGTTCAATCAACGGCGGGGAGACCCTGCCCCTACCAGGCGTTTTATTGAACAGTATTGCCCCCAAAGCCTTCATTACCACCAAACCCAACCCATCTGCTCCCCTGAATTATTCAACTAGAGCCATAAGTTTCTTGCGCATCATGCCGAAAATGTTTTATATCAGTGGTGATTTAAAATAGCTTATACCGTTTTCTGTTTTTAGTTTTCTGTTTTCTGTTGAAATACTTAATTTAATCAATGTATTAAGCCATGAGTTTGTTGCATTTGAATAAGAACTTGGTAATCATTTTCAACAATCCGGCCAAACGTAATGCCCTGAGCAAAGCTTTGGTCACCGAGGTGATCACCGCCTTAGCCAGATTTAGAAATCAAAAAGCGCGAGCAGTGATTTTGCGCGCCCTCCCGGGGGCCCAGGTCTGGTCGGCAGGGGCCGACATCACTGAATTTCCCCAACCCGGGGAGGACCCGCTGCCTTATTATGGTCATATTGAGCGGCTTATCCGGGCCATTCAACATTTTCCCGCCCCAGTGATCGCCATGATCGAGGGTAGTGTTTGGGGCGGGGCCTGCGAATTAGCCCTGGTCTGTGATATACTGATCGGGACAGAGACTGCCAGTTTTGCCATTACTCCGGCCAAAATCGGCGTGCCGTATAACCCTGTCGGCATCCTGCATTTTATCAACATGGTCGGCATGGCTCTGGTCAAAGAGATGTTTTTCACGGCCCAACCGATAACGGCGAGGCGGGCCCTAGCGGTGGGCCTCCTTAACCATTTGGTACCGGCGGCGGAATTGGAAAACTTCACTTATAAGATGGCCCAGGGAATTACCCGAAATTCGCCGTTAAGCATCTCAGTCATTAAAGAGCAACTCCGACTACTGGGCAATGCCATGCCCTTGAGCCCGGAGACTTTTGAGCGCATTCAGGGGTTGCGCGAAAAGGTTTATCATAGTAAAGATTACCTGGAGGGCCAACAGGCATTTTTGCAGAAACGGCCACCCGAGTTTATTGGAGAATAAGTTATGCCGATCTATGATTTTATCTGTCCGCATTGCGGGGCTAAACGCGATATGTTGTTGCTTCCCGGAGACCTGGGGGAGGATATCCTATGTCCGGCCTGTGGGCTGGGAACTTTGGTCCGGGTGGTCTCGGCCCCGGCATCCATTCCCCGAACCAAGGGCCGCGCCGCGGGGAAAACTTGCTGTGGCCGCCAGGAACCCTGTGATCAGCCGCCTTGCCATAGCCATGACTCCTGTAAGAAAAATTAACGGCAAGTCCTTGATACTTGAATTTAGCGACAGTGCTTTGGCTTATCGCCCTAAGGCGCTATGATTAACTGGTTCCGGGAGTTCTGGCAGGGTCTGGTCGGCCGGCAACCGTTGCACCTGGATTACCTCCAGGTGGAGGTCACCACTCGCTGCAATCTTACCGGTTGTCGGATGTGCCCCCGGTCGGCCTATCCGGACCAGTGGCAGAGCCAGGATTTAAGCTGGGAGAATTTTGAACTCCTCCTTCCCACTCTAGCCCGGTTTAAACAGGTCCATCTGAGCGGTTGGGGAGAGCCGCTGGTGCATCCCCGGATCTGGGA
>MUKC01000036.1 GCA_002049795.1 Desulfobacca sp. 4484_104
AATGGACTATTAGAAGCGACAGAGCGCAAAACACGCGCAGCGAAGCCTTGAATCTGATAAGAAATCGTAAGGGTCCGCTTCCCCACGTGGTAGCAGTAGGCGGTGAACCACTCCCCTCCCGGATCGCCGCTTTGGCTATGGGAACAGGAGATCTTGACTGTATTTACCATTTTGCGTTGGCTGAACTTCAAGAAGCAATTTCTGAAATTGACAATCAAGACCGAATGGACTTACTGCGTACTATGATTGAGGGCCGCCGCTGACGAGATATCAGTGATCTCCCGTTCGATTTGGCAATTTAACAATTTGATAAGTTTAGGATTAGAACTAGCACTTAGGACCTAATAATTTATTAAGTCCTTAAAATTGCCGCAGGAAACGGAGGTCGTTTTCGAAGAACAGGCGCAGGTCGTCGATGCCGTATTTGAGCATGGCAATGCGTTCGATGCCCAGACCGAAGGCAAAGCCGGAATAAACTTCGGGGTCGTAGCCCACAAAGCGGAAGACCTCGGGGTGGACCATACCGGCCCCGATGACCTCCAGCCAGCCGGTTTCTTTGCAGACCCGACAGCCCACCCCGCCGCAGATCACACAGGCAATATCGACTTCGGCACTGGGTTCGGTAAAGGGAAAGTAACTGGGCCGGAAGCGCAGCCCTACCGAGGGGTCAAAGATTTCATGGACAAACACCGTCAGCACCCCCTTGAGGTCGGCAAAGGTGACGTGTTTGTCCACCAGCAGGGCTTCCACCTGATGAAACATCGGGGTATGCGTCAGGTCGGAGTCGCGGCGATAGGTCTTGCCGGGGGCGATAACCCGCACCGGCGGCGGTTGTTGTTCCATGACCCGGATCTGCATGGGCGAGGTATGGGTCCGTAAGACGACGTTCTCCGAGATGTAAAAGGTGTCTTGCATATCGCGGGCCGGGTGGTCCTTGGGGATATTCAAGGCCTCAAAATTGTAATAGTCGGTCTCAACTTCGGGGCCTTCGACCACCTCGAAGCCCAGGCGGATGAAAATATCGCAGATCTCCCGGGTAATCCGGGTAATGGGGTGCATGCGGCCCAGGGGCGGCCGTCTGCCCGGAAGGGTGACATCCAACCCGACCCGGCGCTGCCGGTCCCGGGCTGCGGCTTGCAGGCTTTCCTGGGCCTGGCTGAGCGCCTGTTCCAGGGTCTGCTTGACCCGATTACCTTCCTGGCCCGCCTGGGGCCGCATCTCCGGAGGCAGCTCGCGCAACGAACGTAAGATACCGGTCAGCGCCCCCTTACGCCCCAGATACTGCACCCGCAGACGTTCCAGAGCCGCGTCATCAGCGGCCTGGGCAATCTGGGCGATGGCCTCTTGCTCCAGTTTTTTTAGCTCTGCCAGGATCAAGCGGATATACCGAGGTAGGAAGTCAAAGGCTTAAAAACCACCATATCTGACTCGTTCGGTCCCGATTAACCAGCCTGGCGGGCCAGCTCGGCAATCCGCGCAAAACCCGGCGGATCATAAACGGCCAGATCGGCCAGCACCTTGCGATCCAAGGCAATCCCGGCTTTCTTGGTGCCGCTGATAAAACGGCTATAAGATAGTCCCAGGGGACGGACCGCGGCATTAATCCGGGTGATCCACAGGCTGCGGAATTCCCGTTTGCGAACCTTTCGGTCGCGGTAAGCGAAGGCCAGACCTCGTTCTACGGCCTCCCGGGCGGAGCGATATAAACGCCGCCGACCGCCGCGGAAGCCCTTGGCCAGCTTGAGATATTTTTTATGACGGGCCCGGGCCCGCACGCTGTTTTTAACTCTGGGCATAACCTCAACCTCTCTTAAATATAAGGCAACAAACGTTCCAGACTTTTCATATTGGTTTTATCGACTAACGTCGCCTGGCGCAAGTGGCGTTTACGTTTCGGTCTTTTTTTAGTAAAGATATGGCGATGATAAGCCTTGCTACGCTTCAGCCGGCCACCTCCGGTGGCCCGAAAGCGCTTGGCGGCGCCGCGATGGGTCTTGATTTTGGGCATTTTGAGATCCTCTTAGGAAGCGCAAAGCTACCTGGCTGGTTTATTAGCTAGTTATATAAATATTTCCTCTACTTAGGGGCCAAGACCATGGTCATATGGCGACCTTCAAACTTGGGCTGCTGTTCCACTACGCCGATATCTTCTACGGCCGCGGCAATCTTTTTTAACAGGTTATAGCCCAGTTCGGGATGGGCTATTTCCCGGCCGCGAAAGACCAGGGAAACTTTGGTCTTGTCTTTTTGGGTCAGGAAGCGGCGAATATTTCGGAGTTTAAAGGCAATGTCATGCTCCTCAATTTTCGGCCGGACCTTGACTTCCTTAATCTGGATCGTGGCCTGTTTTTTGCGTGCCTCCTGGGTTTTCTTGCTCTGCATATATTTGAACTTGCCATAGTCCATGATCCGGCAAACCGGGGGCGTAGCCTGGGGAGCGACTTCTACCAAATCTAGGTGTTCTGCCGCGGCGCGTTCCAAGGCCTCGCTTATCGGCATGATGCCGATCTGGCTGCCATCTGAGCCGACCAGGCGCACTTCCGGGGCAGTAATCTCCCGATTGATATTAACCTTCTTCTGGATGATAGCCTCCTCCTGTATTGTCTAGACCTCGTCTCAAGGTGGTCGGGATCTGTCCTTGGGCCTGCAGTTGTCGAACAAGTTCTTCAACCACCACATTTTTGGATTCCGTGCCATCCAATTGGCGGACTGATAGGGTTTGGGAAGCTACTTCCCGATCCCCGACGATTATCATATAGGGAATTTTTTGCAGTTGCGCTTCCCGGACTTTTAGCCCTAATTTCTCATTACGAAAATCTTTTTCTACCCGGAGGTTGGCTTCCTGGAGTCGCTGGGCCACTGCGGCGGCAAAATCTCGGGCCCGATCCGTGACCGGCAGCAGAATAACCTGCACCGGGGCTAACCATAAAGGGAAGGCGCCGGCGTAGTGCTCAATCAATACCCCTAAAAATCGTTCCAAAGAACCTAAGATTACCCGATGCAACATCACCGGCCGGTGACGGTTGCCGTCGGGCCCCACATAGGTAAGATCAAACCGCTCGGGTAGGGTAAAATCGCACTGAATGGTGGCGCATTGCCAGCGCCGATTTAGGGCGTCCTTAAGCTTGATATCAATCTTCGGACCATAAAAGGCCCCTTCCCCGGCACAGACCTCGTACGACAGTTGGCGGGCCTGCAAGGCCTTAACCAAAGCCTGGGTGGCCAGTTCCCATTCGGCGTCGGTGCCGATGGATTTTTCGGGGCGGGTGGAGAGTTCCACCTCATAATCGAAGCCGAACGCCGCCATGACATCGGCGACAAAATCGATCACTCCAGCGATCTCAGTCTCCACCTGCTCCGGGGTGCATAAGATATGGGCATCATCCTGGGTAAATTGCCGGACGCGGGTCAGGCCGTGGAGCACCCCAGACTTTTCGTGCCGGTTGACTGTCCCCAGTTCAAAATAGCGGATGGGTAATTCTCGGTAACTGCGGATCCGGGATTTATAGATCAGCATATGGGCTACACAGTTCATCGGCTTGATGCCATAAGCCTGACCCTCGACCTCGGTGAAATACATGTGTTCCCGATAATTCTCAAAGTGACCGGAAGTTTTCCAAAGGTCCAGTTTGAGCATCTGGGGACCGATGACCAATTGGTAGCCGCGGCGCAAATGTTCCCGGCGTTCGAATTCCTCAAGCAGATAGCGGACCATGGCGCCTTTGGGAAGGTAAATCACCATTCCCGGCCCGGCCTCTTCTTCGATGATAAACAATTCCAGTTCGCGGCCCAGGCGGCGGTGGTCCCGGCGTTTAGCCTCTTCCAGATAATGGAGATATTGGGCCAGTTCCTCCGGCGAGGGGAAGGCGGTGCCATAAATCCGTTGTAACATGGGCTGGCGCTCGTCGCCGCGCCAGTAAGCCCCGGCCACGCTAGTGAGCTTGAAGGCCGGGATATAGCTGGTGGAAGGCACGTGCGGTCCGCGGCACAGATCAACAAAATCTCCCTGTTGATAGATGCTGATGCGCTCCTCGGCCAGGTCTTGTAACAATTCTAACTTATAGGTTTCGCCCAGACCAGAAAAGAGTTGCACGGCCTCGGCGTGGGTCACCTCCTGGCGCTTAAAAGGCAGATCCTGGTCAATAATTTCTTGCATCCGGGCTTCGATACGCGGCAAATCCTCCGGGGTAAAGGGTTGCGGCGCATCAAAATCATAATAAAAACCGGATTCGATGGCAGGGCCAATAGTAACCTTGACGCCGGGGAACAGGCTGCGCACGGCTTCGGCCATGATATGGGAGGTACTATGCCGTAAAATTTCTAATCCGGCGGGAGTATTGATCAGAATCGGCTTAATCTGACAGTCATGATCCAAGGAGGAAGCTAGATCCACTTTTTGGCCATTCACCTGGGCCGCGATTACCTGACGATCAGTAGCCACGCCTAGGCTTTCCAGGGCCTGAGAGACACTGACCCCCGCCTCCAAGGTCACTCCCGGACCTTGATTCAGATTCACTCTAATATTAGACATGCTCGTCTCATAAAAAAAGCACCCCCAGTAACCGCAACGGATTACTCCAGATGCTTATCCTGTTACCTGCTGTTTATCTGCTGCCTTACGGAATTCAAATCCTGCGTTTTAAACACCCTAGTCGTCGAGCAAACCTTTGGCCTTTCAAGTCTTGATTATCAGCCAAAATTTCGCATAACAACCCCATTCTGTCAAGAGATTTTATTACTGCTGGGGCTTCTTGGGGCAATTCGTCCTCAACCCAGGGGTTAATTTCCCAAGTGGCAAAAAATTCCTCTTTGTGGGTTAATTGCCACCTCAGATCGCTTTCAACAAATATGCACTTGCGGCGCGCCCTGCGAGGCTGATTGGGAAATTATCGCCAACCGACTAAAGGCATAGCATAATTTGTCCAGCCCTGATTGGGTACTTTTAAATGACCGACTTCAAGCGATACAGGAAAATTATGGGGAACCTTACATAATAGGCATGTATATTGCAAAAAAATCGCTAAGGGAGAAGCAATTTAGGCAGGGGGGGACGATGGAACTTAAATATATCATTGCCACCTTGATCTTGAGTGATTTCTATCTAACCATGCCGTTAAAAGAACGCAAGGCCTTGGTGCATAGATTATACTGCCTCTATGGCCGCCATTCGTATGGCGAGGGCCCGGCCGAACCGGAGACCGAGATGCAGACCAAGGCTACAGCCCGGCTCCGGTAGCAAGCGGCAATGTTTGCCTAGCCCTGACCGTTGGCAGGGAAGAGAGCCGGGTACAAAAGGAGGCTTGGGCCAGACCAAAACATTGGAGTCTGTTTATAGGCCTTACATCTGGGCGTGAAAAATCCAGGTTGGCTGGGAAGGGAAATTTGGGCTTGATGGACGGAAACCACCCACACTTTAATAACCTATGAATATTGTTAAATAATATAATAAAGAAGCCGAAAGCTGCATGCCAAACAGGTTATAATCTCCATGTTCAACAATGTCAACCTGGCGTTTAAGCTTCCGGACGCAAGCCAAAAAAGCACCATTTGTAAATTTAACCCCAATATCACGGCCATGGCGATTTTTGCCAGGGAAATTTTCCCTTGGTTATGCAAATAAGCAAAAAAAAGAGTAAAGCCGAGATCTGAGGGCGGCCAGGTTAACCTGGCCCTTTCTTATTTTGAGCCGATGGTTTCAGGCTGGTTAGGAAAGGGTTTATTTTCCAGGGATCGGTTTTAGGTTCATGAAATCTGGTTGAACTAGCCTCTCGAGCCTGAGGTCAAACTTTGGGAGCTAATTTCTATTTCCGGGTCAGCGGCTTTGACACCGGTCAGCGGTTCGGATAAATTCTTCTCCAACAATATCGTTGTCGCTTTCAAGATCATCTTCCACCAAATAAGGTCAAGGGATGGAGCCCGCGTGGATTGAGGTTAAGCATAGCCTGCAAGGGCGGCTCCCAGCCCCGGTATTCAAACTCTGGATTGAACCCCTGCAAGTCACCCGTGGTTCCCAGGGAGAATTAGTGCTGGGATGCCCCAATGCCTTTGCATTATATTGGGTACGAGCCAATTATCTGAACCTCATCCGTGAGGAGGTGGAACGGCTTTTAGGTGCCAAGTTCCCTATAGATTTACAGGTCTTAACACCTGTGGCGCGCCAGACTACCAAGCTGGTTCCAGTGCAACCCGTATTACCGGCCATGAAAAACTTAGCGGTGCCGGGACGCGGTCTGAACCGCAGTTTTACTTTTGATCAGTTTGTGGTCGGCGCTGGCAATCGCTTTGCCTTTCAGGCCTCCCAGGCGCTAGCCCGTAATGATAAAGTCTACGGCCGGACGCTATTTTTAACCTCCTTACCTGGGCTGGGCAAAAGCCACCTATCGCAAGCGGTGGGTAACCATATTAACACCCTGAGCGGCGGGCAGCGGGTCTTATATCTGACTGCCGAAGACTTTGCCAATGAAATGGTGACGGCCTTAAAACAGGGGCAGATGGAGCGCTTCAAAGATAAATTTCGGCATCAGTGCGATATCTTATTGCTGGAAGATGTCCACTTTTTAAGCGGTAAGGAAAAAATCCAGACCGAACTTTGTTACACCTTGGATTTTTTGGCCGATCAACAGAAAAAACTTGTTTTTACCAGTGGTTATGTACCAGCCGAAATCCCCAGTCTCAAAAAAGAACTTTATTCCCGCTTAGGTGCGGGGGTGATTACGCCCATTGCGCCGCCCGACTTTGATACCCGGGTCAAAATCCTGGCCAAGAAGGCGGATGATCGGGGAATCAAGATCTGTCGGCAGGTATTGGAATGTCTGGCCACTTATGTGACCCAAGATGTGCGCCAGATGGAAAGCGCCCTAGATAGTTTGGTGGCCAAATCGATGTTGCTCCCCGCCCCGATCTCGCTGCAGTTAGCCGAGGAAGTGCTCTCCGACTTTCGGGTGGCCACCGGGCGTCTGAGTATGGAGAAAATTCAGCAACTTACCTGTCAGGTTTATCAGGTCAGTCTTGAGGAGCTGACCGGCCGGTCGCGCAAGAAAAAGCTGGTGCGTTCCCGCAACCTGGCCATTTATCTCTGCCGGCATTACACCCAGAAGACTCTCAAGGATTTGGCGCGGGCCTTTAAACGCACCCATTCCACTATTCTGCACGCCCTCGATAAGGTGGAGCGGGAATTGCAGATCTCCCCGGCTTTAGGCCAGGAACTGAAATTTCTGGAGCACAAGCTGCAAAACCCCACCCCTTCCGGGAAGTTGCCTGGCTCCCGCCGTTAAACCCGGTTAAACACTTTGGGTGCTGAGCATGCCATCCTTATAGCGGTGTTTGATCACTTTGCCTTCGACAAAAAAGACGATATCTTCGGCCACATTAGTGGCCAGATCGGCAATCCGTTCAATGTTACGGATAATGATAATATAGTGTAAGGCACGCCCCACGGCCGGGGTATCCTTGAGCATAAAGTTCAGTAATTTATTGATATATTCGTCATCCAGGGTATCGACCTCAACGTCGCGCTGACAGGCCTGGACCGCCAGCTGGGGGTCCTGATGGACAAAGGCCTCAATACTGGTGCAGACCATTTCCAAGGCGATATCGGCCATTTTCTTCAGATCAATGGGCAATTTTAAAGGGGGCCGCTGGTTCAGCTCTAAGGCGCGTTCGGCGATATTCACCGCCTGGTCACCGATGCGCTCTAAATCAGCATTGATCCGCATCGCCGCAGTAATAAAACGCAAATCCTTGGCCAGGGGTTGACGCAGGGCCAGAAGCTTAAGGCATTGTTCATCAATCTCCAGTTCCATATCATTGATGGCCAGATCGCCGATGATGACCTCTTTGGCCAACTCGGAGTTACGGTTGAGGACCGAGGCAATGCTATGCTGCCCGGCCTGTTCCGCGGCCTCAGCCATACGGAGCAGATTCATCTTTAAGTCTGCCAGTTCTCTATCAAATTGCCTGACCATGGCTGTCCCCTTGGGAGTCTCCCAGATAATAACCGCTAAAATAATTCTAACTCAAAGCTAATAAACTCGTCATCCCGCAATTGTTGCGGTAAATTTTCCATTGACCAGGGGGCCGGATCGGCAAAAATGACCCGGAAATATTTAAATTAGACGATTTTAAGCTAACTTGGGGAGATAATCAACCATTAACTTAATCCGGCTGATTAGCAGCCGTCAGTGGAGAACCAGGCCATGAAGGCTGAACTGCCCTGTGATGCCGCGGGTCGTTGCTATCATTTGCAGGTCGGGGCCGGAGAAGTAGCGCCCTTGGTGCTGACCTCCGGGTCAGCGGAGCGCATCCGGCGTTTGGCGGAGTCTTTTGATCGCGTCGAGCTAGTGCGTCAGCAAAGAGAATTTTTAACCATTACCGGGTCCTACCAAGGTATCCGGATCACCGGCCTGGCTACTGGCATCGGCCCTGACAATACCGCCATCGCAGTCATTGAGGCCGTCCAGTACCAGCCGCAAGCTACCTTTATTCGCATCGGCAGTTGTGGCAGCCTGCAGCCGGAAATACAACTGGGTGATCTGATTATCAGTACTGAGGCCCTACGGCATGAAAATACTACGCAGTTTTATGCTCCGGCGGAGCTAAAGGCAGTGGCCGATCCGCTAGTTACCCAGGCCCTGATTGCGGCCGCCCAGGAGCAGGGAGTGGTCTATCATTGCGGTCTGACCTGCACGACCAGCGATTTTTACCACGGCCAGGGGCGGCGGGTACCGGGCTTTTCGGGCTGTGATCCGACTCTGCTGCCGCGCCTCCAGGCTAAGGGGGTGTTGAATCTGGAAATGGAGATGGCCGCTTACTTTATTCTGGCTCAGGTTTCCGACTTTCCCTTACGGGCCGGGGGCTTGACCGCGGTCTTTGCCGACCGTTGGCGAGGGACTTTTATTGCCCCGGAAGAGATGAGCGCGGCCGAGGACCGCGCTATCCAAGTGGCTCTGGGGGCGGTACTGCGCTTGGCAGATAGGCCTTAAACTATCTGACCTCAACCGATTACCCCTAGACTTCCGCCGGGGTAATATTCCAAGTCTAGACTTTTTATGCCCAAGCATCTATAAACTAGGGCTTCCAACTTGACGATCCGGGTGATTTGGGTTACTTACCATGCAACAATTTCCGAGGATAGCACCGTGAAAATTGCCATCATCGGTCCCGGAGCCTTGGGTTGTCTGTTGGTTGTTTGGCTACAGAAAGTGGCGACGGAAATATGGTTGGTCGACTACCGCCCTGACCGGGCCGCCTACCTCCAGGCCCAGGGTATCCGGTTAATCACCCTGGATGACCAGGAACAACACCTACCGGTAAACTGCACCTGCGTGGCCCAGGATATCGGTCCCTGCGATCTGACCATTATGAGCGTCAAGGCTCATCAGACCCGAACCGCGGCCCAGAGCCTGCCTCCCTTAATGGCCGGCGGCGGATTGGCCCTGACCCTGCAAAACGGCATTGGCAACCTGGAGCAGATGGCCGCGGTGGTCGGGCCGGAGCGCTTGCTGGCCGGGGTGATCATGCATGGCGTCACCCTGCTGGACTGGGGACAGGCCCGGCATGCCGGACCGGGGACGACGATTTTGGGTATTCCACCCGGCTCCCAGGTCCGGGCCGAGCAATTGGCAGACTGGGTATCCCGCTTTGTCGCGGCGGGTTTTGACTGTCAGAGTGCCGCCGACATTGTGGCGGTGATTTGGGATAAGCTCTTGGTTAATGTTGGTATTAACCCTCTTACCGCCCTTACCCGTCTGCCCAATGGCGGGCTGTTGGAAGTCCCCGAGGCTTGGCAGGTAACCAGCGCAGCGGTGCAAGAAGCCCAACGACTATCACCCATTTAATCCGGGCCTTGGAGAGATCTTACCTGCCATCCCCGCCATAATCAGCGTTAATAATGGCTTTGGTTGACAAATTGACCGATAATGGAGATTAACCTATTTATACTTAAATATATTTTCGGCAAATAGCAAACAGCAAACTTTATGATTTGCCTCTTATAATAATGTGCCTATGGAATTAGCTGTTAAGGCCCAAGGGCTCGACAAGGCTTATCGCACCGGTTTTTGGGGGCGACAGGTCAAACCCGTGCTCCAGGGTCTAAATCTCGAAGTTCCTCAGGGGGTTATCTTTGGCATTCTGGGGCCTAACGGGGTGGGCAAGACCACGCTGATTTCCATCCTGGCCACCCTGTTGCGTCCCGACGCCGGGGAGGTGGCGGTATTGGGTCTGGATGTCCGCCGCCAGGCCGCACGCCTCCGGGAGCGGATCAACCTGGCCGGCGGCGCTACCAAATTTATCTGGTCTTTAACCGTGGTTGAGAATTTACGATTTTATGGCCATCTCTATGGGCTGTGGGGGACGTTCCTGGCCACCCGGACAGCGCCACATCCCCTTTGATCGGCTGTCATCCGGCCTCAAACAACGTCTGGCCCTGGCCAAGGCCCTGATCAATGCCCCGCAATTGTTATTTCTGGATGAGCCGACCGGCGGCCTGGACCCGGTAATGGCCCAACACACCCGGGACGAAATCCGCCGCCTCAATCAGCTCACCGGCCTGACCATCCTGCTCACCACGCACAACCTGCGGGAAGCGGAATACCTCTGTGATGAGGTGGCCTTTCTGCAGCAGGGCCGGATCCTGGCCCGCGGCCCGATCCCGGAGCTGCAGGCCCGCCTGGGCCTGGGCGATCAGCTTATCCTGACCTTTGCGAACGACCCGGCCGGCCTGGATTATAGCCGTCTGCCGGGATTATTGAGCTATCAGGAGCGCCTGCCGGTGGTGGAACTGGTGGTTGATCAGGCGGAATTGCGCCTGGCGCCGATTCTGGCGGAGCTGCAGCGCAACGGCAACTCCCTCACCAAGGTGCAGGTCCGCGCAGTGGATTTAGAGGTACTATATCGTGAGCTTACTCACTGAAGGCATTAAGATCTGGGCCTTTGCGGCCCGGGGCGGCATCATGAATCGCCGCAATTTTTTTGCCATGTTTGAGATGTTTTTCTGGCCCCTGGTGGCGGTGTTTTCGGTGGGGCTGCTGACCCAATTCCTCCGTCTGGATGAGGCTACCGTCTCCTTCGTATTGACCGGCGCCCTGGCCATGAACACCATGCAGATCGTCCAACTGGACATTTCCTATGCCCTGCTCTATGATGTCTGGAGCAAAAGCCTCAAACATGGCTTTGTCGCCCCCATCCGCCTGGGGCATATTGTCCTGGGCTCGGGGTTGATCGGCTTATTGCGCGGCCTGGTGGTGTTTGTCATTATGGGCGTGTTAAGCGTTTACTATTTTGATATGGAGCTGTTGCGCCCCGGCTGGCTGGCCCTAATCTGGTTCCTGATCGGGCTGTTTCTGATGGCCGCCATCGCCGGCACCCTGGTTATCTCTCTGGTGCTGATCTTTGGCCACCGGGCCGAAATCACCGCCTGGGCCATCACCTATCTGTTGATGATCCTCTGTGGCCTCTATTATCCGATCTCCCTGTTGCCCAGCGGGGCGCGCTGGCTGGCGGAATTTATCCCGCTGACCTTTTTCCTGGAGTATTTTCGCAGCTTCTATGGCTTTCCCGCGTCAGTCGCGCATCCCTTAGAGTGGGGTCTGCTGCTCGGTTTGGGTTATCTGGTGGTCAGTTACCTCTTGATGGTTCTGAGCCTGAGAGCCTCGCTTAGCCGCGGCACCCTGGTCAAGCTTTCGGAATAAATGAGGTATCCATGATTGGCGTCTTTGACTCCGGCTTTGGCGGCCTGTTGGTGCTGAAGGAATTTTTGCGGCTGCTGCCTGACTATGATTATCTTTACCTGGGAGATAACGCCCGCATTCCCTATGGCACCCGTTCCGATGAAGTGGTCTATCGCTTCACCCAGCAGGCCGTGGATTACCTGTTTCAACAGGGTTGTATCCTGATCATCCTGGCCTGTCACACCGCCTCTTCCAAGGCCCTGCGGCGGATTCAGCAGCAGTATCTACCGGTGCACTACCCGGACCGCCGGGTGCTGGGAGTGGTCATCCCCACCGTCGAAGCCGCCCTGGCGCGCTCGCGGCAGGGGCGTATCGGTGTCATCGGCACTGAAGGCACCGTGACCTCCAACTCCTTTGCCATTGAGTTAAAGAAACTGGAGCCTGCCACCCAGGTATTTCAACAGGCCTGCCCGCTGTTGGTCCCCATCATCGAAGCCGGGGAGCAGGAGTGGGAAGGCACCGATCTGATCCTGAAAAGGTACTTAGCCCCTTTAAACCAGGCCCAGGTCGATACTCTCATCTTAGGTTGCACCCACTATTCCATTGTCAAATCCCAGATCCAGTCCTTGCTGAACCACGACCTGGAAATCATCTGTTCGGCCGAGGTGACGGGAGTGAAACTGGCCGACTATTTGAAGCGCCATCCGGAGATCGAGACCCGGCTCTCCCGCCAGGGCCAGCGCCGCTATCTGACCACCGACCTGACCCCCGGCTTTCAGAGACTGGCCAGCCTGTTCATGGGCCACCCGATCGCGCCGGAAATCGTGGAGTTGTAAGCTAGTTTCTAAACATATTTCCAATCTCGGTTCCATTCAGAGCTTGGGAATGTATGGTTTAGGGCCAAGCTAAGCTTGGCAACCATGAGGGCGCCCCAGCAAAGGCTTTTAGATTTTCCACCACCTGCAGTTGTAGCGTCGCAGCGCGTACTACCCCGCCCTTGCCCACCTGCTGGCGCCCGACCTCAAACTGGGGTTTGACCAGGGCCAGGATGGCTCCTGCGGGACGGACAAATTCCCGCACCTTGGGGAACACCAGGGTCAGCGAGATAAACGACACGTCGATGGTGGCCAGATCAATCGGTTCCGGAATGGCCTGGCGCGGCAAATAGCGGATGTTGGTGCGTTCCAACAGAATAACCCGGGGATCCTGTCTCAGGCTCCAGGCCAGTTGTCCATAGCCCACATCCACGGCATATACCCGCAGGGCCCCGCGTTGCAGTAGACAATCGGTAAACCCGCCCGTGGACGCACCGACATCCAGGACCACTTGGCCAGCCACGCAGATTTGAAAATGCTCCAAGGCCGCGGCCAGCTTGACGCCGCCGCGGCTGACATAGGGGATATCGCCGGTTTGCAAGGTCAGCGGGGCTTGAGAAGAAACCAAGGCCCCGGCCTTGGTTACCGGCACGCCGGCCACCAGCACCTTGCCGGCCAGGATCAGGGCCCGGGCCCGTTCCCGGCTGGCCGCCAGGCCGCGTTCCACCACTAGACAGTCCAGCCGGGTTTTTGAGCGTGTGGCAGTTTTCAGTTTTGCCCCCAGGTGCTTGGACGTAAAGCGTCTTAACAAATCCGCGGTAATTGCTCGCCGCTGGCCCGCTCCAGGCGGCGGCTGGTGCCGATCGGCGTCGTTAAAGTCAGAAGGGCGGTTTCCGCCGGGCTGACCTGGCCCACTAAAACCGCCTGGGCCCCCAAGGGGTGGGTCCGCATCAGTTCTAAGGCCGGCCTGGCCTGATCAGCCGGGACCAGTGCGACAAACCGGCCTTCACAGGCCACGTGCAGCGGGTCCAGACCCAAGAGTTCGCATGCGGCCCGAACCGTCGGGTGGAGGGGCAGGGCCTTTTCGTCCAGACGGATATGCACCTGAGCGGTTTCAGCAATCTCCACCAGGGCGCTGGCCAGCCCCCCGCGGGTCAGATCCCGCAGGCAATGGACTTCAATCCCAGCCGCGATGAGGGCCAGTACCAGGTCGGCTAGGGGCGCGGCGTCGCTTTCGATCGGAGTCTCAAAGTTCAGCCCCTCCCGCACCGTCATTACCGCCATACCGTGGCGTCCCAGGTCACCGTTGACCAGCACCACATCGCCGGGCCGCACCCGGGCCGGGGCGATATCTAAGGCATGATTGATCAGCCCCACCCCGGCGGTATTGATGTAGAGGCCATCGCCCTGGCCTTGTTCTACCACCTTGGTATCGCCGGTCACCAGTTGCACCCCGGCCCGCTGGGCGGCAGTTTGCATGGACTGGACGAGACGCACCAGGGTAGCCAGTGGCAGCCCTTCTTCCAGGATCAGGCCACAGCTCAGATATTGCGGCCGGGCACCGCACATGGCCAGATCGTTGACCGTGCCATAGACCGCCAGGCTGCCAATATCGCCCCCCGGAAATTCCAGCGGCCGCACTACATAGGAGTCGGTGGTAAACGCCAAGCGGCCCGCAGGCAACTCCAGCACCGCGGCGTCATGTCGGGCCTCCAGCCACGGATTGCTAAAGACCGGCAGGATAATCTGTTCTAAAAGTTGATGCATCTGGCGGCCGCCACCGCCATGCGCCAGGGTGATGGTGGCCGGAAGCGAGGCTGACATAATTTATCCTATTAATCCTTGAGGGCGCGGCCGTGGTCCCGGCTAGCGTCCGCTTGCCGATGATAGTGATAATAAGCCGCACAAGCCCCTTCGGAAGAAACCATCGGCGCCCCCAAGGGATGACTAGGGGTGCAGCCCCGACCAAAGGCCGGGCACTGCCAGGGTTTTTTGCGGCCCTGCAAGATTTGGCCGCTGATACATGCCGAGGGCGGCTCCGGGCTGGTCGATACCGGTCCAAAGCGTTGTTGGGCCTCGAATTGCCGGTATGGGTCCTGAAGACGCAAGCCGCTGGCCGGAATCTCCCCTAAGCCCCGCCACTGGCGTGACTCTAACTCAAAGACCTGCCAGATCAGTCCCTGGGCGGTCGGATTGCCTAGCCGCTGCACGGCCCGCAAGTATTGATTTTCCACTCGGACCCGCCCTGTCTCCAACTGCTGCAGGCACAGATAAATCCCTTGCAACAAATCAATCGGCTCAAAGCCGGTGACCACCATCGGCACCTGATAACGCTGGGCCAGCGACTCATAATCGGCAAAGCCGGTGACGGTGCAGACATGCCCGGCCAGTAAAAAACCGTGCAGGTTATGACCCGGAAAATCCAATAGGGCGCTGATGGCCGGAGGTAATATCACCTGAGCCCCTAAAACCGAGAAATTGGCCAGACCCAGTTGCTGGGCCTGCAAAATCGCCAGGGCCGTGGCCGGGGCGGTAGTTTCAAAGCCGACCGCAAAGAAAACTACCTCCACCTGGGGATGCGCTTGGGCCAACCTGACCACTTCCAGGGGAGAATAGACCAGGCGCACCTGGGCCCCGCTGGCTTTGGCCGCCAGCAAGTGCTCCCCACTGCCCGGTACCCGCAACATATCCCCAAAAGAGCACAATATCACGCCGGGCCGCCGGGCAATTTCCAGGGCCTTATCAATCAGCGGGATGGGCGTCACACAGACCGGACAGCCAGGGCCGTGGGCCAGATTCAGCTCCCCCGGCAATAACTGGTCGATGCCGTATTTTACTAAAGCATGGGTCTGAGTACCGCAGACCTCCATGATGGTCCAGGGCCGGGTAATCAGGCGATGAATGGCCTGGGCCAGAGACGCGGCGGCCTGCGGGTCGCGATATTCATCCAGAAATTTCATTAAGTTATGGCTAGTTGCGCAATGGTTGTTTATGAAGTGACACCGGCATCCTGCCGTGCCCAGGAACCGGTTAAAAGCCGGTTCCATTAATTTTTATAGCTTTTCCAACTGCCGCAATAAATCCCAGGTCTGTTGGGCCGCGGCCGGGTCCAGGATATTCAGGGCAAAACCGACGTGGACCAGGACGTAGTCGCCGACCTGAGCCTGGGGCACGCAGGCCAGACTGACCTCTTGGACCAGGCCGCCGAAACTTACCCGCGCCGTGCGGGTGAGGGGCTCTTCCCCCTGAATACTTAAGATTTCACCGGGAATCGCCAGACACATCGGTTCTCACCTCTGAAACAAGGAACGTTGCGCGGCCATGATCTGCCCGACCGCCAGGCCGCCGTCGTTGGGCGGGATCAGATGGTGGCAATAGGGCTGAAAACCGGCGTCTTCCAGCTTTTCTAACGTTTTTTCAGTAAGGTAGCGGTTCTGGAAGCAGCCGCCGCTGAGCACGACTTGCCGATGCGAAAATCTTTGCGCCACTTGGACGATCATCGCCGCCAGGGTATGATGAAACCGGGCAGCGATCAAGTTTGCTGATCGTCTATCGTTAAGGTCCTGTAAAATGCCCCGGATCAGCGGTTCCCAATCAATTAGGAGAGGGGTACTATGATCATCGATCCTAAAGGGATAAACGGCCTGGGGCTCCGCTTGATTAGCGGCTGATTCCAGTTCCATGGCGGCTTGGCCTTCAAAACTGGCCTGTTGCCGCAAGTCCACTAAGGCCGCCACTGCATCGAAGAGCCGCCCCATACTGGAGGTCAGCGGACAGTTAAGACCTTTCTCTATCATCGTGGTCAAAATCCGGCGGTCCGGGGCGGAAAAGCTTTGTAACGGGGCCAGTTCAGACATTTCCATCCCTTGCGGGCCAAAAATTTCATATAGCACCCCCAAAGCGATGCGGCGGGGTTCTTTAATCGCGGCCTCGCCCCCCGGTAAGGGGAAGGTCCGTAAACTGGCGACCCGCTGAAAGGCAACAGCCGTAATTTCCAAAAATTCTCCGCCCCAGATCGTGTTATCCAGACCATAGCCGGAGCCATCCCAGGCCACGCCCAACAGCGGCGCGACCAGTCCATGTTCAGCCATAGCGGCCAGGATATGGGCATAGTGATGCTGGACCAAAATGCACGGCAGGTTTAGCCGTTCCGCCGCCTTAGTGGAATAATACTCGGGATGTCGATCGGCGGCCACGGCCTCCGGTTGCCGGTCATAAAGCTGGAGGAAATCGGCCCGTACCTCCTGGAAACGTTTCTCGGCGCCAACGGTCTCTAGATCGCCGATATGTTGGCTGAGGTAGATCTCTCCCGCGCCTGCCAGGGCCAGGGTGTTTTTCTGGTGCCCGCCCACCGCTAAGAGCGGCGGCAAGTTTAACGGCACCGCGATCGACTGGGGTACATACCCCCGGGCCCGGCGTAGAAGCTGTGTCTGGCCCCAAACCACTTGAGCCAGGGAATCATCCAGTGGCCGGACAATGGGGCGATTATGCACCAAAAACCGGTCGGCAATCTGGCCCAATTGCTGCAAGGCTTCCGCCGGTGAAATACACAGCGGCTCCCCGGCCCGATTACCGCTGGTAGCCACGATCGGCACCGGCAATAAGTCCATTAACAGATGGTGGAGCGGCGTATAAGGCAGCATAATCCCAAGATAAAGATTGCCGGGAGCCACGGCCGGGGCTATTTGATTATCTATCGCCTCCTCGACGAGCCTCCGCCGCAAGAGCACAATGGGCGCCTCCGGGGAGCGCAGCAAGGCCTCTTCACTGGCGGTGACCGAAACGTGGGTCTTTACCATCGCCAAGGCGGGATACATCAGGGCCAGGGGCTTTGCGGGCCGGGCCTTGCGTTGTCGCAGGCGCTGCACCGCGGCTTCCTGGGTGGCATCCACCAGGAGCTGAAAGCCCCCTAAGCCCTGCAGGGCCACGATCTTGCCCTCCCGAATCGCCGCGGCCCCGTGCCGAAGGGCGTCGTCGTGGGTAGCAATGACCCGGCCCTGGCGGTCCCACAGCTCCAGATGCGGGCCGCACTTTGGACAGGCTATGGCCTGGGCCTGGAACCGCCGGTCCGCGGGATTATGGTATTCGGCCCGGCATTCCGGACATAAAGGGAAATGCTTCATGGTGGTCTGATCGCGATCGTAAGGCAGACCCTCGATAATACTGAAGCGCGGGCCGCAGTAAGTGCAGGTGGTGAAGGGATAGCGGTAACGACGATTGTCAGGGTCAAAGATTTCTCGGCGGCACTCCGGGCAGGTGGCCAGATCCGGAAGTATTGAGGCGGTTTTGGGGCCGTTGACCGTACTGGGCTGGACCACAAACCCGGTATCGCCTAAAGGTTCTAGGCTTTCTGAGTGACAATCTCGAATCGCAACCAAAGCAGGTTGCTCGGCCAACAGGCGCTCCTGAAAGCTCGCCACCAATTCCGGCGGACCCTCGACTTCTAATTCTACTCCCTGGGAAGAGTTACACACCCAGCCGGAAAGTCCGAGTTCGGTAGCCAGCCGGTAAACAAAGGGGCGGAAACCGACCCCTTGGACGATCCCCCGCAACTGCAGGCGTCGGCGACTAAGCGATGGCAAAGTATCACGGTCGGCGGATTGCCAGGATAAGGGACGCATTTAGGCCTCAAACTCTAAGGTGGTTAGGATAATATCCTGGGCCTGGGGATGCGTGATATCGCCAAGCAATGTAATATCCAGCCGGGCCCCCTCGGCCACGGTCCCCGCTGCGGCCTGATAAAAATGGTGACGCAGGTGCTCCGGCGAGATGTGCGCCAGGGGGCCTAATTGCAGCGTCAGGCTGACTATTTTAGGGGACTGCTGGGCGCGGGCCAGGGCCTCTATTTTATTAAGCAAATCATTGATTAGCGTCAGTTCATGCATAAGCTGTTATACTGTTTTCTGTTTTCGGCTAAGATATTTAATCAATTATTGTTAAATCTTTGCTGTCGGGGCGACCCGCCGGGTCGTTCCGACGCGGCCTATCTCTTAAGATATTCTATTTCTTTAAGGATCCGCTGGGCCACTTCCGGGATGGCGGGCGCCACTGGTGGGGACAACCCGGTGCCGAGGCCAAAATTTTGGCCCACAATGCCATAAATTATCAGAGTCGGCGGCAGACACTGCAAGATACGGCCCAGGGCCACGGCTTCGGCCACCCCCCAGGCATGAGTGGAACAGGCCGGAAATAAATCTGCGGGCAGGGGCTCAGACTGGGCATCAAAGCGATAGATCGTCCCCGGAGCCGCGGGGCCATGAATCGCGTCGACGACCATCACCGCTGCGGCTTCCTGCCAGGTGTTCAGCAGGTCGGCGGCGTTCCCGGACATTTCCCGTACTAATACCTGTGGGCAATCTTGTTCTCGGAGATGCCTAGCTACCAACAGAGCGGCCGCGTCATCACCACGCCATTCGTGGCCTATCCCAATGACCAGCGTCGGCGTTGGGGGAGACATCTTCCTTAACGGCGTTCCAGGTGCAGTTTCAAGAAATGAACCGAACAGGAAATACAGGGGTCGTAGTTGCGGATGGCCTGTTCGCAGATCCAGGTTAGTTGGTCTTCGGGCAGGTGAAGATTTTGGACTGCCACCTGGTACAGGTCACTTTCCACGGTTTTCTGGTTCTGCGAGGTGGGAGGGACAATCTTGGCCTCCTGGATAACTCCCTGGTCATCGATGCGATAACGATGATAAAGGCTGCCGCGCGGCGCCTCGCTGATGCCGTGCCCGATTCCGGCCCGCGGCTCGGCCTCCAGATAAGGCCGCTCAGGCTGCTCATACTGATCAATAATCCGCAGGGATTCCTCACAGGCATAGAGAATTTCGATGCTGCGGATGATAATGCTCTGAAAGGGATTGCAGCAAAACGAGGTCAGCCCCGCCTCCTGGGCCGCGGCTTGCACCGCTGGCGGCAACAAATCAAAGTTGTTGTTATAGCGCGCCATGGGGCCGACATAATAAGCACCGCGGGCCTTGAGGATCGAGTGCAGGGCCGTGGTATAAGGGACGTGCTCTTCCTCAAAATGCGCCTCGAAGTCGTCGACCGCAATGTCTAACCCTTTATTGGACACCAGCCGGCCTTCATTAAAGGGATATTCCTGGGGATGGCGCAGGGAGACAAATTCATATTCCGGCTCCACCGGCGGAAAATTAAAAGTACTCACCCAGCGGACGGTCTCCAGGGCGGCATCACGGGCCCACTTCAGCTTCTCCACCATGGGTACCAAGTCTTTTTTCCGGGGTACGGAATAAAAGCCGCCGACCCGGACGTTGATCGGATGGATCTCCCGGCCGCCGACCAGGGCCACCAGTTCGTTGCCGATCTGCTTTAATTTCAGACCCCGTTTTACTGCCTCGGGGTAATCCCGGGCCATCTGGATGGCATCGGCATAGCCCAGGAAATCCGGGGCGTGCAGCATGTAGACATGCAGACCGTGGCTTTCGATCCATTCGCCGCAATAAATCAGGCGGCGCAGCTCCCGCAAGGGTCCGGCCACCTTGAGCCCCAGGATCTGTTCCAGGGCATGGACCGAGCTCATCTGATAGGCCACCGGGCAGATGCCGCAGATGCGCGCCGTAATGTCCGGGGCTTCGGTATACTTGCGACCCTGCAAAAAGGCCTCAAAAAACCGCGGCGGCTCAAAAATTTTCAGTTGGACCTGGGTCACCCGGTCATCTTTGATCCGGATATAAAGGGCGCCCTCACCTTCCACCCGAGCCAGGTAATCGACTTTAATGGTTTTACTACTCATGGACTGTACTCTCCTGGCGGAAGGGTTCGGCCTCGGCATTAAAGGTCCGGTAGAGCCGTACCAGATCGTCTTCCGGGACGCCCAGGACCCGCAGCCGGGCACTTAACGACGCCGGGTTGGGGGTTTCTTTGGGCCCAAAACAGCCATAACAACCACGGTGATAAGTCGGGCATAGCGCCCCACAGCCAGCGTGCGTCACCGGTCCCAGGCAAGGGATGCCATGCGCCACCATGACACAGATATTGCCTCGCATTTTGCATTCCCAACAGACACTATAGGGATGGATATTAGGTCGGCGGCCCTGTAAAAAGGCGCTGACCAGCTCCAGCAGTTGGGTCTTATTAATGGGACAGCCCCGCAGTTCAAAGTCTACCGCCACTTGGCCGGCAATCGGGCTGGATTTTTCCAGGGTATGAATATATTCCGGCCGGGCATAGACCAGGGGGATATATTTCTCGACCTGAGTGAAATTGCGCAGGGCCTGGATTCCACCGGCAGTGGCGCACGCCCCGATGGCCACTAAAAATTTGGATGCCCGGCGAATTTTTTGAATTCGCGCCATATCGTGGGGGGTGGTAATCGAGCCTTCCACCAGGGACAGGTCGTAGGGCCCCCGCACGGTGGCCCGCGAGACGCTTCATCTTAAATCTCTCGCAAGGCAAACCACTTTTCGATCTGGTCAAAGGCAAATACCGGACCGTCTTTACAGATAAAATACGGCCCGAGCTGGCAGTGGCCACATAAGCCGATGCCGCATTGCATGTTACGTTCCATGGAGATATAAATATTTTCTGGTTTGACGCCGCGTTGCAGTAGTTCCTGGACGGTAAAGCGCATCATCACTCCCGGCCCGCAGACTAAGGCCGCGGTCTGCCACGGGTCAAAGCGGGCCCGAGGGATCAGGGTGGTCACCACCCCGACATTGTTCCGCCAGGCGGGGCTGGCGCTATCGACAGTGACGTGCACCCGGAAATCAAAACGTCCCCGCCAGCGTTCCAATTCTTTATGATACAACAAATCAGCCGGGGTTCGAGCCCCGACGATCAATTCAAAATTGCCATACTCCGCCCGGTGAGCCAGAATCTGGTAAATCGCCGGTCTGAGCGGCGCCAGTCCCAGGCCGCCGACCACAATTACTATATCATGACCCGCGGCTTCGGCCACCGGCCAATGGCTGCCGAACGGCCCCCGCACTCCCAAGACCCGGCCCGGCTTTAATTTTTGGATAGCTTTGGTCACCGTCCCCACGGCACGAATGGTATGGACCAAAATTTGGGTATGGGCCGGGTCGCCGCTGATCGAAATCGGCACCTCCCCCACTCCAAAGGCATAGAGCATGTTAAACTGGCCCGGCAAAAAACAAAACGGTGCGGTTCCCGAGGCCGGTTGTAAAACCAGCGTAAAAGTATCCGGGGTTTCTTGGCTGACCCGCTGGATCTGAAAGGGCTGGGGCAACATGGGGGTTGGCAGACCAGCAGCCTGGGGCCTATGGGCTGGGGCGTTAGACACCATAAACATCCACCAGTTGTAGCTTGAGAAACCGTAGGCTTTGGGCCAGAACCACGGCGAAGCGTTTCATGAATTCATAACCTAAATCATGATCGGCCTCACAATAACGCAACACACAGGAGAAATCTAGGGCAATGGCCCGCGTCAGTTCCAGGGCGCGGGCATCGATATGCCAGCGATGTGGCGACACAATCCAGGACCAGCCTAAAAATTCACCCTCTCCGACCGTGGCCAGGGTGATCGCGCCCCGCCGGGCGGTGTGGATTTCCAGAGCCACCCGGCCATAGCGGATTAGATAGAAGTGCGTGGCGGTCTGCCCTTCGGTATAAACCATCTGGCCCGGATTGAAGCTCACTAAAGAAGCACATTCGGCCAGCTTCTGCGAGTGTTTCGACTCCAGGCCGGCTAGAAAGGGATGTGCGGCCAGAATCGGCAGCAACGTTTCCATGGATTACTCCTCTTTCTCACTCTCCCGGATGGCCCGGACTTCGGCGGTGATATCGATGCCCACCGGACACCAGGTAATACAGCGGCCGCAGCCGACACAGCCGGAACAGCCGAACTGGTCTATCCAGGTGGCCAGCTTATGAATCAGCCATTGACGATAACGGGCTTTAGCCGAGGTTCGGATACTGCCGCCGTGAATGTACGAGTGGTCAACATTAAAACAGACATCCCAGCGCCGCCAGCGTTCCGCGTGTTCCCCGGTCAGATCGGTGACATCTTCGATGGCGTTGCAGAAGCAGGTCGGACAGACCAGGGTGCAATTCCCGCAGGTCAGACAACGGCTGGCAACCTCGTCCCAGCGCGGATGGTCGTAATGGCGATAGAGTAGCTCCTTGAGGCCATCGCTGTCCAGATGACGTCCCATGTGCGCCGTAGTTTCCTGTATCAATTTATTTGCCAGGGTCTGCACGGCCGTGGTGGCGGGTTTATGGGGGACCTCTTGTAAGACCTCGGCTCCCTGGTCACTACCTACCTCCACCAGGAAGTAGTGTTCCAGACCATGGAGGATTTCGGTCAGGGCCAGATCAAAGCCGGTGGTGGCTTGGGGGCCGGTGCCCATGGAGGCACAGAAACAAGTGCCGCCGGCGCGGGTGCAATTTACCGCGACGATGAACGCCAACCGCCGCCGGGCCTGATAGACCGGGTCCACATAGGGGCCCTCTAAAAATACCCGATCCTGGACCGCAATGGCGTGCAAATCGCAGGGGCGCACCCCGATAAAGGCGAATTTAGGAGTTTGTTCTTGATGGGGAACGATCTCAACACCGTGGCCCTGGCGCTCGGCCTGCCACAGTTTCGTCCGGGGCGGCAGCAGAAATGTTTTCCAGGAATGTTGCCCCACCGTACAGCCAAAAAAGGCCTGGTTTCCCTGGGGCTTCAGGCGAAAGGAGCCGGCCTCCTGCTCGTCCGTCCAGCCTCGGGGCAAATCTGCCGCCGCAGCTAGCCCATCGTACACCAAATCGCCGTGTTCAAACTAATTTATCTCGCAAAGCTGGCGCGGCCTGGGGCATGATGCTCCTGTTCTCCGGTCCGACTGCCTGTATTGGCAGTAGAGCTCAACCAGCTCCAGACAAGCGCTATGTTGAGCAGCAAGGATTCAATTAGTGGTTATGTGGTAGCTGGTATTTAATTTACTTAAAGTTTGTACCATTAACAGATAATCAAGTTAATGTAAAGTCTTTTTTTTCAAATGCTCGCCATAGAACAAATTTTCTGCGTTTGATTTTTATCTCATTTTTTAGCAACTGACCTTTGATTTGAATCTCTGTTCTTTACCCGGATATTTTTAGTGTCCCTTCAAACCTAATCTGTGGGTAGCTTTAAGCTCTGGCGGCAGCCTCTGGTAAGTAATAGCTCGGGTACCGTGAGGTTTATTTGCCCTCCTAAGCAAAGAACTAATATTGGGGCTAAAGCATAGGCTTAAATACGGGGGCTTCCCGGAGCCACTGACCTATGGCCATAAACCATGGACCCAAATTTCGGCTAGGTCATCGAGACCACGAAGCCAACCATTTCAGGGTACCCCCGGCTTAGTCCCGGTGCAATTGCCCTCTGGAGATTTGCCATAGCTTGCCGCTAATTGTTCGGTTCCTGGCCGCTAAGATTGACAAATCTACGATGTTATAGCATATAAGCTATCGTAATTAGGCCATATTAAGTTGTTAATTCAAGATGCGATCTCAGCACTGCTAACATAATCGAGGCCATACTTTATAAACAGTATAACTTAAAGTTAAGTATAACGTAATAAAAAGTAACGTGCTAAATTAGGAACCACTGAGCCTGGCACAGTAATAAAAATCTTTCCGACAGTGTTTGGGGCATGAGAATCGGATATTTTTAAGGGCTATCGACACTAGGCATTTTAAGCTTGACAGCTTAACATTATTATGCTATCAATCTAATGATTTCGAGAAATAAGGTATTGGCAAAATTACCGTTATTCCAAGAGGTTGAGTGGCTTATGGCCAGAAGGCAAATTTCCCCTTTTTCACCTGAGAGGAGCTGTGCCGGGGGTAGAAAAAATATGTAATTTGGTTATCTCGAATATGCTAACTGTCCGATTATGTTCCCTGGTCTGAGATCAGGAATGATTATTAAAGGTGACTGAGTAGTCCCGCCCCTGCATTGCCTGCTTTGTAACCGATAATTTTATTAAAATACAACACATTAACCACTGATCAAAAAACGGCGCTGGCCCTCTGGCTTTACACTGCTTAATCCGTAACCAGCTTAAGTAATTAATAATATTAGCAAAAGCCGGAGTCCAGTACTAAAAACTTTCTATTAACCAAAACATGAGGCCCGTTTTAGCGGGGATAATCCTGGCTACCGCGCTAATCCGGTCTCACCGCCGTTTTTTTCCGGCTTGCGCCCACCTCACACCTTCTTGGAAAACCAGGTCCCAGAGCTACGCCATCGGTCACGGCGACCCGGGCCTTAGAGATCGGAAAGGAGTCTTTTATGCCTGTCGTGGAGATTCAGCCCAATCTGAAACATGATGACCTGGCCAGATTATTGGGTAGCCCTAAAGGTCGGATTGCTTCAAACTCACTTAATAAAAAATTGAAGCACTGGAAAAAAAGAACCCGACAGATCATCCGGCCCCGGTTGGTCTATCAGAAGCATAAGTTGAAAAAGGTGTCGGCCGGCATCATCCAGTTAGACGGCAATTACCGGTTAAAAAGTGCCAAGCTGTCCCGAACTCTGCGCCGCAGCAAAGAGATTATCTGTTTTCTGGCCACCATCGGCGCCGGCATTGAAAAGGAGATCAAGCTGCTGATGGGCCAAAAACGTCTGGGCGAGGCTTATCTAGTGGATGCCATGGGTTCAATCATGGTGGAGGACCTGGTGGAACAGTTCCAATCTCACATGGGTGAGCATTATCGGCTTCAGGGTCAATTGGTAGGCCTGAGATTCAGCCCGGGCTATTGCGACTGGCCGGTAACTGAACAGAAAAAGCTGTTTAAGCTCATAGATTGCCAGAAGGTCGGGGTGGAATTAACTGACTCCTGTCTGATGAAACCCCGGAAGTCGATTTCAGGGGTGTTTGGACTGATTCCCTGTCCGGAGGGCAAAGACCTGAGGACTTACAACCCTTGTGCCGATTGTAACAAATTTGATTGTCCGGCCCGCAGAAGCTAACGGTCAGAGAGGAAGGTGATTTTGAAAGTAAGAAAAGGACTTGCAGGAGGCCAATATAAACCTTTAAGTGATAATGACGTTGAACGGATTCACCAAACCAATTTAAAAGTTTTTGCCGAAATCGGCGTTCAAGTAAATTTTCCCGAGGCCCGGGAGCTGTTCCAAAAAGCCGGAGCCTTAGTCGATCCCTCTACTCGAGTAGTCAAAATCCCACCTGATTTGGTCATGGACCTGATTGCCCAGGCCCCCTCAGTAGTCAAGCTCTGCGGTCGCGCTGAAGACGAAGCATTAGACTGTGAAATTGGCGGCCATAAGGTTTATATGGGGACCGGCGGCACCGCCTTGAATGTGCAGGACCCGGGAGATAATGGCTGCCGCCGGTCCTTATTAACCGATGTCATGCATATGGCGCGGTTGGTGGAGGCCTTAGATAATATCCATTTCTATATGCTTAATGTCTATCCCAATGACCTGCCGGTGGAAGAGGTTGATGTCAATCGCTTCGGGGCCGCCCTCAATCATACCCGCAAACATATCATGGGTGGGGTTTATACTGTGGCCGGGGTCAGAAATGTCATTAAAATGGCCGGCCTGATTGCCGGCTCCGCGGATCGGCTGCGGGAGCGGCCCTTTGTCTCCATGGTGACCTGCCCGATCAGCCCCTTTAAACTAGACGAGAGCTATGGTCAGCTTACCATGGAGGTGGCTCGCCAGGGCATCCCGGTGGTAGTGCCGACCGAACCGTTGTGTGGAGCCACGGCCCCGATTACCCTGGCCGGTAATCTGGTGGTCCAGAGCGTTGACACGCTGGCCGGAGTAATGCTCACCCAGCTAGTGAATCCGGGCACCCCGGTGCTTTTTGGCTGCATCTCGTCGATCACCGATCTGCGTGACATGAAGTATATCTCCGGAGCGATTGAAATGGGGCTGATGAATGCCGCGGCCGCGCAGATGGCCCGATTTTACCAACTGCCGTTATATTCTACCGCGGGGATGTCGGATGCCAAGGTCAATGATGCGCAAGCGGGGTATGAATCCGCCCTTACCAGCCTGATGGTGGCTTTGGCCGGAGGCAATCTGATCCATGATGCGGCGGGATTTCTGGAATTCTGCATGACCGCCTCCTATGACAAATTGGCAATCGACAACGAAATCATTGGCATGGTGATGCGGGCGGTGGAAGGCATCCGGGTGGATGAGGAAACCCTGGCTTTTGAGCTGCTCAAAAAAGTAGGGCCCGGGGGCCATTTTGTTTCGGCCCGTCATACCCGGCGGCATATGCGCAACGAGCAATATCACCCCCGGCTGAGCAACCGCGATAGCCGGGAGCAGTGGCAAGAGGCTGGAGCCAAAACCACTCAGGCCCGGGCTACCGACAAGGTCCGGGAAATCCTCGATCAGCCGCCGCTCTCGGTCTTGCCAACCGAAATAAAGGAACAACTGAAAAGAGAAATCCCCGGCCTGCGAGCCGAAATCATGGCCTAACATCTGGAGGGACTTTTTCATATGATCATTATCGGTGAAAAGCTCAACGCTACCTTACCGGCGATCAAAGAGATTATCCAGCAGCAAGACACTGACCGGCTGGTGGCCCTGGCCCAGCAACAGGCCAGCGCCGGGGCGGATTTTATTGATATCAATGTGGGCACCGGCATCGGTTCTCAGGCCGACGAAGTCCAAGCCATGCAATGGGCCGTGAGTGCTATTCAGGAGCGGCTGGAGACCCCGCTCTGTCTGGACAGCGCCGACCCCGTGGTGCTGACCGCCGGTCTGCAAGCTATTAACCATGGTCCGGCGATGATCAATTCCACCAAAGCCGAACAGGCGAGTCTCGATGAAATTGTGCCGCTGGCGGCCCGATATGACGCCTGGCTGGTGGCCCTGACCATGGACGAAGCCGGGATCCCCAAGACGGTGGAAGATCGCCTGCAGGCCGCCGCGAAGATCATGGAGGCAATCGACCAGCACGGCGTGCCGCGGCCACATTTATTTTTTGACCCCTTGGTCATGCCGATCAGTACGGATATTAGCTATGGCCTGGTCACCCTCAACACCGTGAGCGCCCTGAAGGAGAAGTATCCCGAGGCCAAGACCGTGCTCGGCCTTTCCAATATTTCCTTTGGCCTGCCGGCCCGGCCTCGGATTAATGCTGCTTTTATGCATATGTGTCTTTATTCCGGACTTGATGCCGCCATTATCGATCCGCTGGATGACATCTTGATGGCGGCAGTTACTACTGGTGAGGTATTAGTAGGCCGGGACCGGCGGTGCCGACGCTATCTGCGGGCGTTTCGAAGCTAATGGCTAGGTTAAGTATCCATGCTGCTTGATAAACCGGCTGACCATAATCATTTCTTCAGGAGGTTATAAGTGATCGACACATTCCGCGCCGGGGTTTTAGTCAAACCATACGAACGTCTGAGCCCAGAACAGGTGAAAAGCCTGGATCAGGCTTCTTTACAAATTCTAGCTGAGCCAGGAGTCTGGTGTTATAACCAACGAGCCGCGCAGCTCTTTAAAGACCATGGTGCCCAGGTTCAGGAAGAATCGGGAACCACCCACCGCTGCTGGCGGATAAGTTTCCCGGCCGGACTGATCAAGGAGGCCGTCGCCCAGGCACCGTCGGCGCTGGTGTTGGGGGCCCGCAAGCCGGAAAACCGCCTGTGGCTGGATGCGGAAGTGCCCCGGGTTTACTTTGGCACGGGTTCAGAAGCCAATATCTGGATCGAGACCGAAGTGGAAGAATTTGTCAGTGTCAGAGACGGTCAGACTACTGTGAGAGTGCCCCGTTATAAGGAGCTTCGGGGTACCACCGAACTCCTCAGCCGGGCCGCCAGCCTGTGCGATAAGTTGGAGCACCTGGACTTTTTTATCCGGCCTTTAAATATTCAAGATCCGGGAATTACTACCAGCAACCACGATGTCAACAAATTTTTTGCCAGCCTCAATAACATTACCAAGCACGTGCAGGCCGGTCTGACCGACCTTTCGGCTTTACCGGATGTGGTGCGGTTGGCGGAAATCGTCGCCGGGGGTCAACCGGCCCTGCTGGAAAATCCATTGATTTCCTTCATTGCCTGTGTGTTTAAGAGCCCTTTGCAGATTGTCGACGACACCGCGGAAAAAGTGTTCGCCATTGTGGAATCGGGCCTGCCTTTGGTTATCTCCTCCTCTCCCCAGGGTGGGTCCTCGGCTCCCATTCAGGAAGCCGGCATGGTCGCCCAGATCAATGCCGAGATCTTGGCCGGCATTACCTTGACCCAACTGATTAAAGCCGGGGCACCGGTGTTATATGGCAGTGTGCCGGTCCGGGCCCGGTTAGATGATCTGCATGATCTCTACGGCTGTCCAGAATTCAACCAATACAACATTGATTGTGTGCAGTTAGCCCGTTATTACAAATTACCCTGTTATTCCACCGCCGGGGTCGGCGATGCCAAAGTACCGGGCCTGCAGGCGCTGTTTGAGAAGCTATTCACCCATCTCTACATGGCCATGACCGGGGCGCAATACATTCATTATGCCTTTGGCCTGTTAGACCGGACTAACAGCTTCTGTCCTCTGCAAGCCGTGCTGGATAATGAGCAGATCGGCAAGATCAAACATTGTCTGCGTCAGCCCCGGCTGGATAGTGATGATTTAGAGGATGCCTTACAGATGGTCAAGAAGGTCATGGCTTCCAACCATCGGCTTTTTACCCGTCACACCCGGAAGGCCGTGCATCGCGGCGAAATTTCCACTCCGTATCATTTCGAAGCCAAGCAGATGGAGGATAAAGTCATTGAAAAAGCTCTGAATTTTATGACTCAGTTAGAGTCCCAGGCTGCCCCTCATCTGGAGCAGCATCAGGTCGAAGCGATTTTCGCTGAGATCCCAGGGCTTTTGCCGAATCTTAAAAAATTTAGCGGAGATAATCTATGAACCCCCAAGCTTTAAGAATTAAAAGCATTAATTATCAAGAGGAGAGTTCAGTGAACCACCAAGAACTGATTGAGAAGATCGCCTTCAATGTGATCCAGGGCCGATTAGAAGCGGAAGACGAAGGCTTTGACGCCGGACTGGAAGGTCAACCCGCGGTGACTGAACTGATGCAACAAGCCTTGGAGCAAGGTGTTGATCCCAAAGACATCGTCATAGGAGCCTTGACCCGTTCCATGGAGATGGTCGGCGAAAAGTTTGAGCGCAATGAATATCTGATCCCGGATATGTTGGCCTCGGCCGAGTGTGTGGGGGCGGCCATGGAAATGTTGGCCCCGCATCTGATGAAGGCCGGTATTAAGAGTAAAGGCAAATTCATTATTGCCACGGTAGCCGGCGATTTACATGATATCGGCAAAAATATCGTGGCCATCATGTTAAAGGGCGCGGGATACGAAGTCATCGATCTGGGTACCGACGTTTCGGTGGATCGCATCCTGGAGGCGGTCCGAGAACATCAGGCCCCGTATGTCGGGCTTTCGGCCCTGTTAACCACTACCATGCGGGTTATGGGAGAAGTGGTGCAGAAACTTGATGAGCAAGGATTGCGCCAACAGGTCAAGGTGCTGATCGGCGGCGCTCCCACTTCGACGGAATTTGCCCAACAGATCGGGGCTGACGCCTATTGCAAAGATGCCTTTCAAGCCATTGATAAATTGAAAACCTTCAAGAGTTAATTTCGGGAGAAAATCATATGGCTGAAAAGACCGCCTATACTCAGGCTTTTCGAACCGGCAAATATGAGAAGGCCAGCGGTCTGCTGGGGAAATACGACAATGTCCGGCGCTTCTGGGAGGATCAGGTTACGAGCTACTGTTTGCGGCCGGTTCTCCAACAATTGGTAGACCATAAACGCCAACGCCTGGAAAGAGTCCGCATTATCGATCTGGGCTGCGGCAGCGGCGATGGTTATGATCTATTGATGGGGGTGACGACTAAAGATCCCGGCATCTTCGAATGGATTACCGCGGCGATTACCCCGGACATACTGCAAGAGTACGTGGGATTGGACATCAACCCCGACCTGATCAAACAGGCCGAAGAATACCATGCCTATAACCCCAAAACCCGGTTTTTGATCGGCGACCTGTCCAATGGCTTAACTCCAGAAGTTAAGGCAGAAAAACCCTTTGATATTTATTTCTCTTCCTTCGGGACCTTTTCGCACTTCCACGATCACCAGAGCGCTAAAATCATCGCCGATATCTGTCGGCATGCCCCGGCCGAGGCGATTTTTGTGGGCGATTGGCTGGGGCGTTACTCCTATGAATGGCAGGATCTCTGGCATCATCCGGTGGATCAGGAGTATTTCATGGATTACCGGATTTCCTATATTTACCCAGAGGAGCAACGCAGCCAGGTGGAGGTGGCCAGTTTTCCCTTGCGATTGATCACCAAAGATGAGCTCATGCACATTATTGCTCAGGCCGCTGAGCAGTCGGGGGTAGCCATCAAGCCGCTAAGCTTCGTTGACCGCTCGATTTTTATTGGCCGACATATGGATACCGGTGATTACAACGCCAATTGTCCCAAGTTGCGGGGACCGGTAAACTCTCTTTTTGAAAGCTACCTGCGGACTGAATTGGAGAGCCTGCTGGTGGACTATGTGCCTCGCCCCGGATTTGATTATCTCAATAACTTTTTTGAGATGTTTTTCATGTCCTGTAATGCCCTGGTGAAATATACCATCGCGTTGCTGAGTAACTACGATAGCAACAGACGGAAAGTTGATGATCCGCCGCCGATTATGCCTTTCTATCCCGAGCCCCTCAAAGAAGTCATGGCCACCATGCTGAGCATCATCGAAGGGATCGGTTGGGTGCCCTGGGGCGATGTGCGGGCTAATCTCATTGAACCGATGTTGGGTTATTCGCTGCGCAAGCTGGAAATGGAACTTCAGCCTGGAACCGGTGTGGGACACGGACTGATCGGCATCTTTGAAATTCGCAAATAGAGCTGCCTGGCCCAGAGGGATAATTTTTAAATTAATCGTCAGCCCTGGGCTTAAAAAGTTAATTATCGATTTTGTGGAGCACTTATTGTGAGTGGATTTGTAGTTATCTATGGAAACCCTAAGCGGGGCCAACTTGATGCCATGTTCAACCGCATCAGCCATCGGGGGTCGCGCTGGCAAGAGGTTTACGCCTCTCCCAATATCATGATGGCCCAAAATTATCTGGACGCCGATATCCCCGGGGCCTCTGATGACCTGAAGATTTTTGGGAATCATGGTCCCGATATCGACCTAAAAATTTGCTACGACGGCCAGATGGGCAATTGGCCGGAACTGGCGGCCCGGTATGGAATTCCCCGCGGACCGCTCCAAGAAGAGTCGCTAATCCTCAAATTATATCAAAAGCAGGGCACCGGCATGTTCCATTACTTAAATGATGCCCTCTTTGCCCTGGTTATTAGCAATGGCGATCAGCTCTTGGTGGCCCGCGACCTGCTGGGCATTAAGACCCTCTTTTATGGCTGGCAAGACGGAAATCTCTACCTGGGTTCGGAGCTGAAAAGCCTGGTACCGGTCATCGATGAGGTTTTTGAATTTCCTGCCGGTTGCTATATGGACCAGAAAGGCCAGATTTTCCGGTTTGCCGAATTGCCCCAAAAACCGCCTCAAGTTGCGCATACCGATCTGAATCAGATAGTAGAGGATATCCGGGATATCATTCAACGCAGTGTCACCAACCGGTTGGATTTCCAGGTTAAGACCGGCAGTCTGCTCAGTGGCGGCATCGACAGCAGTGTAATTGCCAGTCTGGCCAGCCAGGCTTATCACAACAGATTTGGCCCTGACGCCCGGCTGCCCACCTTTGCCTTGGGAGTAGGAGAAAGTCAGGATATCATTAATGCCCGTCTAATGGCCCGCCATCTCAATTCCGACCATGCCGAATTAGTTGTTGGCCTGGAAGAAGTGCTGGCCGTCCTGCCCGAAGTGGTTTACTACCTGGAGTCCTTCGACCCCTCCCTGGTCCGCAGTGCCGCGTCCAATTTTCTCATTTCCCGTTACGCCCGGGAAAAGGGTATTCAGGTGCTGCTGTCCGGCGAGGGGGGCGACGAAGTCTTTTGCGGCTACCTCTACCTGAAGCAATATCCCTTGGCGGAGCTGTTTGCCCGCCAGATGGAATGCCTCGGGTTTTTACACAACAACGCCTCCTTGCGTCTGGATCGGATGAATCTGGCCAACTCCATCCGGGTCGTCGCCCCCTTGATCTCCGGCGAATTGCTGGAATACTCCCTAGCCCTGCCGGCCGAATATAAGCAGAAGCCAGAGGGAGAGGGCAAAATCGAAAAATGGATTTTCCGCAAGGCTTTTGAAGATCTGCTGCCCCCAGAAGTCGTCTGGCGCCTCAAACAGGAGTTTTCCCAAGGGTCGGGGTCTGCTGAGGTTTTACCCCGGTATTTTGAAAAAGTTATCAGCGATGCGGAGCTGTCCCAGGCGCAGTCCCAGTTTCCCATGGTCCGGAGCAAGGAAGAGCTTTATTATTTCCAGATTTTCACTGAGCATTTCGGCCACGGGCGGGCGCTTGACACCGTCGGCCAGTGGGTCTGTTTATAATCTGCGGTTCATTAAGGAAACCCTTGACCAACGGCCATGAGGCGTCTGCCTGCCAGATGGTTTAAAGCTGGCCTAATATAGCGACGATCTTTTCCGCGGCCCGGCCGTCGCCATAAGGGTTAACGGCTTGAGCCATTTTTTGGTAGCAACTGGTATCGCTTAGCAGTTCATTGACAGCTTGCGTGATTTGCCGCCGCTCGGCGCCTACCAGTTTAACAGTTCCGGCCCAGACGCCTTCCGGGCGTTCGGTAACCTCCCGCATTACCAGGACCGGTTTTCCCAAAGCCGGGGCTTCTTCCTGGATGCCGCCGGAATCGGTGAGCACTAGGTGGCTACGGGCCAGAAGATAAACAAACGAGGCATAGTCTAGGGGGGGTGAAAGGGAGATGCGGCTGCGGCGGTTAGGACGGGCGGGGGTATGAGGCACATCCAGATGAGGGCCCAGAATCTCGTACACCGGGCGCTGGACGTTGGGGTTGAGGTGAACCGGGTAAACAATATGGAGATTGCCATCCTGTCTGACCAGGTCGCGCAGCGCCAGACAGATGTTTTGAAATCCGGCCCCAAAATTCTCCCGGCGGTGGCCGGTGACCAGCAGCAGGCGGCTGCCGTCCAGGCAGAGGCCATAATTCCGGGCCAGATGCACCTGCCAGCGTTCCTCCTGGGCGGCCAGACGCTGAACCGTCCAGAGGAGGGCGTCAATCACGGTATTGCCGGTGACCCAGATCCGCTCGGCGGCAATCTGTTCCGCCAGCAGGTTGTCCCGGGCCCAAGCAGTAGGGGCAAAGTGGTAATCGGCTACGGCTCCGGTGAGGCGACGGTTCATTTCCTCCGGGTACGGTCGATATTTATCGCGGGTCCGCAATCCCGCCTCAACATGGCCTACCGGAATCCGAGCATAAAAAGCCGCCAGCGCGGCGGCAAAGGTGGTGGTGGTATCCCCGTGCACCAGGACCAGATCCGGACGTTCCTGCAGCAATACCTGTTTTAATCCTGACAACACCCGGCCGGTGAGATCAAACAGGTCCTGGTCCGGGGCCATCAGATCCAGGTCATAGTCGGGGGTAATGCCGAAGAATTCCAACACCTGATCCAACATCTGGCGGTGCTGAGCGGTGACCGCGACTTTGACGTGAAAGGCCCCGATCGCCCGCAGGCGCAAGACCACCGGGGCCATCTTGATGGCCTCGGGCCGGGTGCCAAAGATGAGCAGGACTTTTTTCATTGATTTTTAATAATTGACAATTATCGCCGGGTTGGGCCCAATCTGGATGTCAAGATTGAGCGGGTAAAGTTTGACTTGCTCAAGTGGATCATTCCCCTGCTTATCGGCCAGGGCGCCTTCATTATCACTATTTTAAAGTTGCTGCAGTAAACCCTTTACTATCATCTATTAAACCTTAAAAAATCAACAAATTGCTTGTCTGATGAGCGTTCTCGCCCATGTTGGTGGAACAGGTTTGTAACCTGTTCCTTGGCACCGGCAAGATGCCGGTGCCACCAGAAAATATTTTTGGAGATGGCTACCGGAGCTTCTCAAACCAGAAGCAGGCATTATTGGATTCGGGATAAACTGCGTAGCATTGAAGCACTTGCTGTTTGTTGGCAATAACCCAGTTCTTTCGGCTCCTAGGAATGTGGAATCTTTCTTCTTTCAACCGCCAGCCAACCGAAAAAAGCCGGTTAATGTTTTCAAAATCATAGACTCTTTGGAAATCGTCCTGGGAAAATTTACCCGCAAAGGGGAGGGTGAGCAGTAGGGACCCGCCAGGCTTAAGCAAGCGGTGTAGGGTTGCAACCGCCATTTCGTCTCCCTGCCGAGCCATCTTTTCCCCATAATACCCCAGGCCAATATGTTCCAGGGTAGAAATACAGGTAACTACATCAAAAGGCGACAAACCCTCCCCAAAGCTGGCGTCAGTTACATCACCCGAAATATAAGTCAGGTTGCGATGGCGCAGAGGATAGGGTCGAATGTCCACGGCCACTACCTGGTGGCCCTGTCGGGCCAGTTGCAGAGGCACGTAGGAGGACGATGAGCCGATATCCAGAATGCGCAAAGGCTGAGGGCTATTGGCTGATTTTATCTGTAATATACATGACTTAGCGAACTCTCTCTCTCTCTCTCTTATAGTCACGAACCCTGCCCATTTGAGCATAATTCTTACGGCATATCTGGCTTTAATCTCCCAGCCGCTGGTCCCAGCCGAATCAGTTCTCATGGTAGTTAAA
>MUKC01000037.1 GCA_002049795.1 Desulfobacca sp. 4484_104
AATCAAAAGATTAAAGCCCGCCCGTTGCGATGCCAAATTTGCTCGAAAAATCAGATCGCCAATCTTTGAACCGCATTTCGGGAGAGACTTTTTAACAGGCTTTATTAATAATGAGATTTAACAGCAGATCGCACCTTTTTTTTGGATAAATCTTTATTGTCTAAATTATCATCTCCGAGGAATTAATGAAAAAACAGCAAAAAATGAAAAAAGGACTACCCAGGGGGCGGCCATTTAAGCCAGGACAGTCAGGCAACCCGGCTGGACGGCCCCTTGGCAGCCTGAACAAACTAACCTTGGCGGTGCTGGCGGGCAGCCAGGAGGCCAAGCAGAAACTGGCACAGCCCCTAATGCTGGACAAGAACCTGCCCTTTGAATGTTGGGGTGATTGCTACGTGCAGTTAGGGCGGGCGTTTCGGAAGGATAGCCTTACCTTAAAAGACCCCCAAGCCACGGTAATTCCACAGGCCGAGATGCTGGACATCCGCAAATTTCGACAGACCATTCTCTGGAAAAACCGACATTATTTTATTCAGGACGGCTGGCTCTTCGACCGGCGCACCTATAAGGCGGTGAAAATTAAACGTCTCGGAGCGTAAGTATCTTAGAACAAAATAAGAATAAGGATATTGTCTTTACTGCCCACCAGCGAGGTTTTTCAAAAAATTTCCGGGACGATTATCTTAGTACCGGGGGTAGGAGTCCCAATCTCCGGTTTTTCTCTTTCTGGGTTTCTACCCTCTGGACCTGCGGCGCGAGGACACGCGGGGGCTGGGCGGCGTCCAGGTTTCGGACTGGCTGCGGTTGCTGGCTAAAGGAAAAAGAAAATTGTTTTGCAATGTTGGCTACCCTCCCCCTGGTGCGCACCCTCACCCCCTCCCCACCCGACCCTACCCCAGGGAAGGGAAGGAAAGAGGATAACATGACCGGCCAGGGCGGACCGGATGGTTAGCCATGAGGTTGTCGCCTATCTAGCGGCTCCGGGGATAGCCAGATATCTTTTCTTTTCTGCTTTCCCCTTTCTGAGACCGTAGATGGCCCGTAGATCGGCGTTTAGGGGTCAACCCATACCTAATAGGGGTATTTTTTTGCGTTGAGTGTGGGGCGTTTAAAACGGGTCTATATGTCGTGCGGCCCCGGCCTAACTGAGGCTAAAATATTCGCTTGACATCGATGCCTGGGCGTGCTAACTAATAATTGCGAATTCTAACCGGGTGACCCCACGTGAGCAGGGTATTTTTATTTTACAGACAATCAGTTGCCAGAGCTACCAGAAGCCGCGAGGCTCTGGGGGTTGTTAGAGACCTGCAAAAGCTCTGGCTTTTTTATTAAAGGGGGTACTATGGATATCGAGACTATAAGCACGACTCTATGTAAACTTGGCGAAATTAATGCTATAGCTGAACTTCTGATCATGATATCAGAAGGTCAAGAAGATTCTATTCCCAAAGAGGTATTATCTAACACGTGTTGTCTGATTCAGCGTTTAGCAAAAGAAGTTATGGTAATCGTAGATCAAAAACCAAGAGGCAATTGAAACGGGAGTGTAATTATGGGGTTGTTAGTTGAGTGCCCGGAGTGCAAGAAGCGGAACAGCCAGAAGGTCAAGGTCTGCAAGTGCGGCTTTGCCCTGGCGAAGTATTCTGGCCGGGTTTACTGGATAGAGTGGTATCAGGACGGCTACCGGAAGCGGGAGCGCATCGGCCCGAACAAGGAAGCAGCAGAGCAAAGGCTAAGGGAAGTACTAAGCGCCAGAGCAGAGGGACGCCATATTAAGAAAAGCCCGGATATCAGGACCAGATTTCAAGACCTGGCAGAGTGGTATCTTGGGTTGCCGGAAGTAAAAGCGAAGCGAGGGCGGTCTTATGAACGGGACCAACTTAGCGTAAGCAAACTGCTTCCTGTTTTTGGCGACCGCCTTTTGAAGGACATTAACTCAGAGATGGTGGAGGCTTATAAACAGAAGCGATTGACCGAACCATCCTACAAGGGGACCCCTACTAAACCGGCAACGGTAAACCGGGAGTTAGCTTGTCTTAAGACCATTTTTAACAAAGCCGTAGGGAATGGAAAAGCCGAGCGTAACCCGGCCCAGAGAGTTAAGCTGCTCAAAGAAAACAATGTCAGGGACCGGGTATTAAGCTCAGAGGAATATGCCCGGCTACTGGCCAATTGCCCGGCCCATCTTAAGCCCATTGTCAATCTGGCTTACTACACGGCCATGCGGCAAGGGGAGATTCTCAACCTAACCTGGGGCCAGGTGGACCTTAAAGACGGCTTTATCAAGTTGCGGCCAGAAGATTGTAAGACTAATGAGGGGCGGTATGTGCCTCTGACCCCGGAGTTAATAGCCATGTTCAAGGATATGGTAAGGGGCCTGCCGGGGGTGAAGGTATTCACCTATAAGGGGCGGTCGGTGGCGTCCATTAAGAAGTCATTCATTACGGCCTGCAAGCGTGCTGGGCTTAATGACTTCACCTTTCACGACTTGCGGCATACGGCTATTAATAACTGGCGGCTACAGGGCCATGACTATTTTCGGATTATGGCGGCAACCGGCCATAAGACCATGAGTGTCTTCAAGCGATATAACACGGTGAGCAAAGCGGAACTCAAAGCCCTGGTAGGGGAGAAAATCTGACGCATGGACACCTATACGGACACCAGGATAATTTTAAGTTTTAAGCAAAATGCCTAACCACTTGATTTTATTGGTGGCGAGGCCCAGAATCGAACTGGGGACACGCGGATTTTCAGTCCGCTGCTCTACCGACTGAGCTACCTCGCCTTGGGGTTATCTGTTATTTAGAGCAGCACGATAATCACATGCGCAAATGCCTAATTGTTGATACTCCAGACCCGGACTACCAGGAACTGGCAACTATCCTGGCCGGGGCCGGCTACGAGGTCTTACCCCCGGCTCAGGGTGAGGCCGCGGCGTCATTAGCTTTGCAGTTACGCCCTGATATTATCTTGCTCAATATCCAAGCTGAAGCGGGCCTCAAACAGTTCCGCGCCTTAAAGGACCAGGAGGCGACCGGGCAGATTCCCATAGTTTTAATCCTGGAGCGCTTTGCGGAAGATTACGCGGCCCGTGGATTAGAAATTGGCGCCCACGATTTTATCGTTAAGCCCTTTCAACCCGCGGAAGTTGTGGCCCGGGTAGGAGTAGCCATCCGGTTGCAAGAGGATGAACGTCGCATCCAATCCTTGCACCGGCGCTATGGCGAACTCTTCAGCGGCATTTCGCCGTACCATTTTACTATTACTCGGGAAGGGCGCGTGATCGATTATAGTCCTGCCCTGTTAGAAATCTTAGGCTATGAGTCCCAGGGTGAAACATTAGAATTAAATGATGTCCAGGATTTCTTTGCGACGGCAGCGGACTACCGGCAGTTTCAAGCCTTCCTGACCCAGAAGGGGGGGGTTGATAATTGGCTGACCAGCTTCCGACGCCGGGACGGTGCCCAGATAACGGTAATGGTCAATGCCCTGATCGTCCAGGAGCAACCGGAGCTGATATTTGCCTTTATCCGGCCCACGACGTCCACCACTGCTCAAGAGAGGCAGACCCAAGCACTGGCTCAGGAACTGGTGGCCCGGCCCTCAATTCGGAAATTCATGATCGACCTGATTCCCCGCCTGCTGCCCTTTGCTGAAAATCTACTGTCGCTCTTAAAACCCAGCGATTTATTGGGAGGGCATTATAAGAAGGAGAGAAAACTGGGCCAGGGCAGTTTTGGCGAGGTGTGGCTGGTGCGGCATACCGAAGCCTTGGCAGCAGATCGTTATTACGTCGCCAAAATTCCGTTTTCCAAGTCGTACAATAAAAAATTTCGTCAGGAAGGCGAGATCATTCAGAAATTGGCGCCCCACGCCGGAGTCGTGCAACAGGTGGATTATGTCGAAGAACATGGGCGACTGATTCTTATCCAGGAGTATGTCGAGGGGCCGACCCTGCAAGATCTGCTGGTCGAGGACCTGCCAGAGGCTCTCAAAGAACGGATCATCATGCAATTAATCGATATTGTCGCCCATGCCCACCGGCATCAGGTGATTCATCGCGATATTAAGCCCAATAACATCATCGTTACCCCCGACGGGGTTGTCAAACTGTTGGATTATGGCGCGGCCAAGGAACTGAAAGATCGGGATATCAGCGCCACGATGGTCGGGTCGCGACCGTTTATGGCTCCGGAACAGATTATGGGTAAAAGTGAGAAGCGCAGCGATATTTGGGCCCTCGGAGTGATCATGTATCTACTTTATACCGGGCTGTTACCGTTTTACGATGACCTGGAAAAGACCTTAATCGATCTGATTCTCTACCAGGAACCGGTGCCTCCCCGGCAGGAGAACCCGGAAATTCCCGACGCCCTTGAAGCTATCATACTTAAATGTTTAGCTAAAAAGGTAGAAGAGCGTTATACTGATGCCTTGACTTTAAAGGAAGATGTGTGCCGTCATTTCCCCGATTTTGGCCAGCAACCCTGGGATCCGGCTCTGAGTAAGATCTTATCAAGGAAAGCATATTTCTAGTCATTTGGGACGCCATGAGTTGCACCCCAAGGGGGAAGGGAAAATATTTTCTGAAGGCAACCAGGGATCAGTCGTATTCCTGGAATAAGCGCGCCGGTAATTCCGACGCCAGGCGCTGGGCCAGACGTTCGTGAATCTGACAGGCAGCCTCGAAGGTTTCCGTGTGGATGACCAGGTCGGGGTGCTTCAGACTCCGAGGCCAGTACAACAAATTAGCTGTAAACACGGCGGTTTCAAAGATTTCAGGGCTTTTGTGAATGGTCGATATTACGTACCGCCGGCCGGTAGTTCGATTCTTGATTTTTTTAAACAGTCCGGCCATATAAGTTAAGGTTCTCGGGCCACTCTAATTTGAGCCTTGACCTGGCGTTCCCGGGTAGAGGTCTGTTTCTTGGTTTTAAAGCGGACCTGGTATTTTGAATTAGAAGAACGGCTGCGAACTTTCTTCGTATCTTTTACCGAGACAATTGAAGCTCTTAACGGTGTACTGCCTTGGCTGGCGCGACGGCGGGCCGCCCGTTTGGAACTCTTAGTTTGGCGGCGGCGCTTAACATACTTCCTTTTAGCGCGTGATTTTGATTGACCCTGGGCATAGCTTGGGCGGTGGTGACAAAGTTTTTCCTCCAGCGGAGCTAATTTGGCTATGGGGGTGCCACAGAGTTCAAAACCTTTCTCAATTAACACGCGGCGATCGGCCCACTTGTTGGCGGTGTTACTGCCCATGACGGAGATAATGATGCGCTGTCCCTGATGTTCAAACACTCCGACATATGTGTGTTGCGAGGCCCGGGTAAAGCCGGTTTTGCCCCCTTGCGCATAGGGAATGGTAAAGAGAAAGCGGTCATGGTTGTAGAGGTTCCGCTTGCCATTGAATTGATAATTTTTAGTGCCCATGATCTGGGCAAAGGTCGGGTTAGTCATGGCCCGCCGCATAATCAAGGCCATATCCCGAGCCGTGGAATATTGATCTTCGGCCGGAAGCCCAGAGGCATTTTTAAAATTAGTGCGGTAGGCCCCCCATTCCCGGACCCGTTTGGTCATATATTCCGCAAACCGACTTTCGGTACCACAGACTTTTTCGGCCAAGGCCCGGGCTGCATCGTTCCCCGAGGCCATTAATACGGCGTGAAGTATTTCTTTTACCGTATAGGTCTGTCCGGCCCGGATATAGACCTTGGAGGGCGGGGCGGAGGCGGCGTACTTGCTTACTGGCACTTTGTCATTTAAATCAAGGGTGTTAATGGCGGTGAGGGCGGTGACGATCTTCAAAGTGCTGGCCGGAGGGTGTAACTGATCAGAATTATAGCTTAACAACAACTTACCGGTGTTCGCGTCCATGATCACATAGGACTTGGCTGAAACTGGCAACTCGATGTATGCATTTGCCCTGCCGATGGTTAAAATAATGACTAATAGTGGGAGTACTCCGATAGTCCAACGGGGCATGCGTCCCTCCTTCCGGCATCTGGGGTATGCGCTTATTCGCGGACTATTATAAGAGCTGATTGATCGTCTGTAAAGGGAAAAAGGGCTGATTGGCTGCCAAGGTTGACGGAAGCGGCGGTAATTTAACTTTAAGTATTTGGTCTGACAGCATAAGTAATACAGTTTTCTGTTTTCTCTTGAAATGCTTAATCTAGTCAATGTGTTAAGTAATAAATTTTTGCATTTCAATGAAAACTTGGTATAAGGCTTTCCGCAATTCCCTTTAGCCCAATTAAATGGTTCTGATTGGTGGCCCAACAAAGTTCAGGCCCTTATCTTTAGCGGCGAACCCAGCTACTGATCAGATGTATGAATGCCACCATGGTCATTGCCGCAAAAGCCCGGTGGAAATTGGATAATTCCAGACCGACTCCAGGAGTCAGGGAAGTCTGAGGCTGGTGGCCCCAGGCAAAGACGGTGACAATCAGGGTGACTCCCGAAAGGCTGCCGATATTTTTTAAGGCGGTGATGGTGCTAGCGGCCAGACCGACCAGGTCAGGTTGAACCCCGCGCAATACCTCATTCAGATTGGGCGCGTGGAACAGGCCGAATCCGGTGCCGATAATGGCCAATCGGAGGGCCAGACCGAGGGTGGAGGTTTCCAGATCGGTAAACCAAAACAGACCTAAACCGGCCAGGATTAAGGCCGCGGATATACGCAGGATAGTGAGATTGCCCAGGCGGTCGGCCAGAAAACCGCCCAACGGGGCGATAGCGCCACTGGTGACGCTCATCACCGCCAGGATGAATCCGGTCTGATCAGGGGAGTAATGATAGATTCGCTCCAGAAAGAAAGGCAGGAGAAAAAAAATCCCCAGAACCGCGGCCGGTGCGATATAGGCCATAGCCGCTTCCAGATAGAAAGCTCGGCGGCGCCAGAGATCGGGATGGAGCAAAGGGAAAGTTTGGCGGCGTTCCAGGCATATCAATAGCCCAAAAAATACCGTAGCCAGGCTCAACATTAACAGCGTGCGGCTATTTTCTAATCCTATCTCACTCAGCCGATTCAGGGCCAACAATAAACATCCCAGACTCCCGGCCAGAGTCAGACTGCCCCCTAGATCAACCGCTTGCCAATTCCAGGTGGCTCCAGGAGAGAGTCTGACCAACGGCCGGCCTCCTGCTAACAATGTCAGACCACAGATAGGAATATTGATAAAAAAAATGAAAGGCCAGCCCAGATGGGAGGTAATCACGCCTCCCAGGGGGGCGCCTAAGCTGATACCAGTGGCAAAGGCAGTGGAAAATAACCCTAAGGCCAACCCCCGTTCTCCTTCCTGGTAGGACTGGGCGATGAGTTTGGGGGCCAGTCCCAGCATCAAGGAGGTCCCCAGACCCTGAACGGCCCGAAAAACCACCAGCCCGAGCCATCCCTGACTCAGGCCGCAAAGCGCCGAGGCGCTGGTAAACATTAATATGCCTAATGAATAAAGTCTTCCGGGAGCCAGCAGGTCTCCTAAACGGCCACTGGTCAAGAGGAACGAGGCATTAGTAAGGAGATAGGCCACCACTACCCAGGAAACTTGTTCTAAAGAGCAATGCAAGTCCGCGGCAATCTGGGGCAGGGCGATGTTGACGATGCTGATGTCCAGGGTTGACATAAAGGCCCCCATACAGGCGGCCAACAACACCCGACGGCGCCCGGGAAGCCCGTTTCCCGGGGTAATGGCGGTGAAAGGCATTTTCAGCTTACAGCGGCTAATTCCTTTAAGTAATCGGCCGGGGGATGGAAACCGACGATACGGCGCTGTTCCTCGCCCTGGGAAGATAAGATCAGGGTGGTCGGCGCGCCTTTGACATCAAACTTTCGGACCACGTCCATATGGCCTCGTCCTTCCAAACAGACCGGGATGAAGCGATTGTTGATCTCTTCAATTACCTGGGGATCCGTGTGGGTTTCTTTATGAAGACGGGCACAATGAGGGCAACCATCCATATAGAGCTCTAAAAGTAGAGGTTTATTATCCGCTTGGGCCTGAGTCAGTCCGGTCTGCCAATCGGGTAGCCAATTGATCTCGCTCATACATTTTCCTCTTTGCCTATTTCTAAGGTGGCTAGTGCTTAACCGGTTATTCCAAAAAAGCAGAAAGTTGGGTTAAATCCTGGATTACTGGTACCCCTAGCTCCAGGGGATTACCTTGCCGGTTGATGAGCAGGACCGGCATCCCGATAGCTTGCGGCCCTGCCAAATCAACTTCGGAATTATCGCCGACATAAATAGCCTGCTCCGGCGAGCAGTGCATGGCTTTCAGAGCATGAACGAAGAGTTGGGGGTCGGGTTTGCGGATCAGGTAGCGGGATGAAAAAATGATGTTGTCAAAATACCTATCCAATCCCACGATACGGATTTCGGGCTCACTGTAGACCCATTGGGCATCTGAGACGATCCCCAGCCGATAATCGGCCTGCAGACGATCCAGAGTGGGAATGGTATCAGGGAAAAGCCTTAGATGAGTCCGGGTCAAAGAGCGGAATAACCGGGCTAACCAGATGACCAGAGCCCGCTCCGGCATCTGACCCCGCCCTTTGAACAAAATGTCTTCAAATACTCGAAAGACGTCAATCTCAGCGTAAGGGCCGGAACATTCCGCCAAATCTTTTTGGGTCTTTTCCTGATAGAAACGGGCTAACTCCTCCGGACCAAAAAAAACCCGATAGTAATTTAAGAATTGGGCCAGAGTCTGATATACTTCACGATTATCTTCGTCAGTGTGAACATCTACCAGGGTGCCATATAGATCAAACAGCACTACTTGAGTGGCCTTCATGGGCAGAAACCTCTTCCCTAACCATCTGGATCACCTTTATTGGGCTCTTGGCCGAGCAGTCCTGGACCCATAGAACTAGTGGGGAAAGCCAAACTTTACTTGCACAAAATTTTAGGAAAGATATCATGGTGAACATATAATAGCAAAGATTATCTTAGCACGGCTTATTTCTAAAACAGGATTTTCTTAATAATCGGCAAAAATAAGGCGAGACAAAAATTTGTCAGTTCTATTTTACCTGTTTTTAACCCTTTGGGTGGCTGCCTTAATTTATCAGATACTGGCCTTGGGATCGCTGGCCCGCTTCAGCCGTATGCCGTTACCCTCTTTATCCGGCCATAGCCATCCTGGGGTTACCGTCCTGAAGCCGGTCCGGGGCGTCGGTGCGGACACCCGAGAATGCCTGACCAGCTTCTTAAATCAGGCTTATGCCCCGTTTCAGGTGTTGTTTGGGGTGGCTGACCCTCAGGATCGGGTTATACCGCTTTTAAAGGAACTCCAGTCCAGCTTCCCGGAAGTGGACGTCGAAATCCTGGTTTGTCAGGCCAACCTGGGACTCAATCCCAAGGTGAGCACCCTGCGCCAGTTAGAGCCCCAGGCCCGCTATGACTATTTAGTAATCTCCGATAGCGATATTAAAGTGGGGCCCGATTATCTGCAACAGGTGGTGGCCGCCCTGCAGGAACCCGGCGTGGGGCTGGTAACCTGCCCGTATCGGGCCGGGAAAATGCGATCACTGGGCGCGGCTTTCGAGGCCTTATCGATCAGCGCCGATTTTATTCCCTCGGTAGCAGTAGCCTATTATGTGGAGGGCATCAGCTTCGGCCTGGGGGCGACCCTGGCCCTATCCCGGCAGGTGCTGGCCCAAAGCGGGGGGCTGGCCGTGCTAGCCGATTATCTGGCCGATGATTACCAGTTGGGAAATCGGGTGGCGCAGGTCGGCTATCAGATCCGGTTGCTTCCCTATGTGGTCGAAACTCACGCCAGTGAAGAGACCTTTATAGGATATCTGGCCCACCAATTACGCTGGGCCCGAACCTATCGGGTCTGTCGTCCCCGGGGCTATTTTGCTTACGGTATCACCCAGGTGTTGATCTTTGCCCTATGCACCTGGCTGTTCAGTGGCCTGGCCCCCTGGGCGCTAGGTGTAGTTCTCGCCACGATAATGGTACGCGGGATCGTGGCCTATGGCTCGGAACACCGGTTGCTTCAGGGGCAACTGCCTTGGCCCTATCTGGCCCTGGTGCCCCTCAAGGACCTGTTATCCTTCGGCCTGTGGTTGCTGAGCTTTATGGGGGATAAGGTCAGATGGCAAGGAAAATTATACCGCGTCAAACCTTCCGGCGAATTGGACAGGATCAGCCGGTAGTGAACTGATGGCATTTTAATATAAAGAAAAGTTCAAGGTTCAAGATTTTAACTCGTATGGTGCGTAGGACGCACCCGACATTAATAATTTTGCTAAAGGCTCCTTTATTCAACATAAGGGTTTAAAAAGATGAACCCCAAACAGCTAGAGCAACTACTGGAAGAGGTCAGGAGCAGTCGCCTCAGTGTGGCGGATGCTGCTCAGCGGCTGCGATCTTTGCCTTTTGAGTGTCTGGAATTTGCCCATGTGGATCATCATCGCCAACTGCGGCAGGGTTTTCCCGAGGTGGTCTTCGGGGCCGGGAAAAGCCTGGCCCAGATTAAGGCCATTTTGGCATGCTTGCGGTCCCGGGCGGAACATATCCTGGTAACCCGGCTAGAGCCGGGCAAGGCTGCTGAACTTCAGGGGTTTTTCCCTGAGGCGCAATACCACCCCGACTCTCAAGTTATGACCCTGGGTGCTCAAGAGGTCCCGGAAAGGGGCCGTGGTCTGATCCTGGTAATCTCGGCCGGTACCTCGGACATCCCGGTAGCGGAAGAGGCCCTGGTGACGGCACGGGTGATGGGCAATCGGGTGGAGGCCATATATGACGTGGGAGTGGCCGGATTGCATCGGCTGCTGGCCTACCAGGACAAACTCCAAGAGGCCCGGGTGTTTATCGTGGTGGCCGGGATGGAAGGGGCTTTGCCCAGCGTGGTGGGCGGGCTGGTAAACCGGCCGGTGATTGCCGTGCCGACCAGCGTGGGTTATGGGGCCAGTTTCGCGGGTCTGGCCGCACTCTTAGGGATGCTAAATTCCTGTGCCGCCAACGTTGCGGTAGTCAATATCGACAACGGCTTCGGGGCCGGTTACTTGGCCGCCCTGATAAATCGCCAAGAATAGTCAGGGTTAAATTTTCCAGGGCCATCCCAGATAAATTAATCTTAGCCACGATTACAAAACTATCAACTAAAACCATCAACCAAACTTGACATTACGGTGCAGGAGGAGATCATGCAAATTTTGGCCTTGAACAGCAGTCCCAGGGATAATCAGACCAGCAAGACCGAGCTTATTCTGCAAAAATTTCTGGCCGGGAGCCGTCAGGCCGGGGCGACCACCGAGACCATTTACCTGCGTGACCACCGGATCGAACACTGCCGGGGGTGCTTTAGCTGTTGGACTAACAGTCCTGGCCGCTGTATCCAGGATGATGATATGACCAATGAGTTAATCGACCGGTTCCTGGCCGCGGACCTGGTGGTGCTGGCCACCCCCTTATATTTTGGCAATATGAATGCCCGGCTGAAAGTTTTTTTGGAGCGCACTTTGCCGGTTTTTGATCCCGCTAAGATCGATTTTAGCCAGAGGTCTGACGAACCCAAGGCCGTCTTGCCGCTGCGTTTCGGACGGCACCCGCGCCTAGTCGCCTTGAGCGTCTGTGGTTTTCCGGCTCCAGAAAGCTTTAAGCTGCTGCGTTCTGCCATGCAGATGATTTACGGGTCTTATTTAGTGGCGGAGATCTATCGGGACTCCTCTGAGTTTATGGAGGTACCCCAATTCCAGTCCCAGGTGCAGCAGGTGCTGGCCGCAACGCTCCAGGCCGGAGTCGAAGTGGTGCAGCAGGGTAGGGTAGGGGGGAACACCATGACCCAGCTCACCCAGCCCCTGGCCCCGGCCGCGGAGTTGATTGCAGTAATGCAGCAGAGCTGGCACCAGTGATTTAACCAGGCCAGATGCGGTTTATGATAAATCCCATCAAAGCCTCTGGGCCTCACCAAGGTGTGAAATTGCCGGATATAAAGCCCTGGTCTGGGGATCATCCTTATGCCTGCCATCGCCATTTTTATCCCGCGGACCGCGGCCTGCAAGTGTCATTTCCGGAGCGACCCAGGTTAATCACGCAAGTGGCGGTGGTCGGCGCCGGCTTATCGGGGCTGACCGCGGCTTATCAACTACGCGATCAGGAAGTAGTCATTTTAGAGGCCGACGCCCGGCCCGGAGGGGTGTGCAAAAGCGGAGAATTTCGAGGCTGCCCCTATCCCGAAGGGGCGGCCTATTTCCTTTACCCCGTGGATCGCCACTGGCAGAACTTCTACCAGGAACTGGGCCTGGACCTAGAGGCCGCATTGATCCCGGAGCCGGTCAGTTGCCTTTATTACCGAGGCCAGTGGTATCCGGAATGTTTTCATGCCTCTGGAATTCGGCAGTTGCCCATCTCCCCCCAGGGCAAGGATGATTTTTTGCAATTGACCCAGCAGTTAGCAGCGTGGGAGCAGGAGACCGATGACTTTGCCCCTGTAAACCTTGAGTGGCAAAGTCTGGATCAGGTCAGCCTCAAGCATTATCTGGAGGTGGTCCAGGGCTATTCCACTGAACTAGCCCCGCTGCTCGACCCTTACTGCCGTTCCTGTCTGGGCGCCGGCGCGGATCAGGTGTCGGCCTGGGCCGCGCTTTATTTTTTGATGTCGGAATGCTCCAGGGAAACGCGCAGTTGTGCCTTTCCCGAGGGTGATGCCCGTCTGGCCGCGGCCCTGTTGGCGGGGGCGGGACCAAACCGCCTGAGGACCCACCAGGTGGTCGTCGGTATGGAAGAACATCCCGATGCTGTCCGGCTCTTAGTTTGGGACCAGCTCCAAGAGCAGCCTTATGTTGTGCAGGCTGAGCAAGTCATTCTGGCGGTGGCTAAATTTGCGGTCCGGCGCTTATTGACCGGAGTGGCAGGTTGGACCGCGGCAACGTTTCAGTCCTTTCAATACAGTACTTATGTAGTGGCCGCGCTTTGCGGGGTAAAAGGCCTTAAGATTCCAGGGTTTGAAAACTGGATAGTGGGGCAGACGGCCTTTTCGGATGTGGTCATGCAACCCCGGCGGTCGGCCCTGGGAGATCCCCGGGTGCTGATCGTCTATGCCCCGCAACCCTTCCCTGCCCCGCGCCAGGCCTTGCTGCGGGACTCGGTACAGATTAAGGCGGCGGAGATATTAACGGGTTTAGAGAAGATCTGGCCCGGCATCAGCCGCGGCGTCGAGGAAATTCGCCTCTATCGTTATGGTCATGCCCAGGTAGTGCCTTATCCCGGCTTTCTCTCTCGCATCCGGGGCCGGATACCGTGGCGCCAGGGTCGTATTATTCTGGCCCACTCCGACTTGGAGGGCCTTCCCTGTGTGGAAATGGCCATGCTTAGCGGTTGCCGGGCCGCACGGCTGGCGCGACAAGCACTGCGGGGATAGAATTCGGTTAATGATTAGTTTCTGGTTGGTTAATCTTAAATGGGAGGGTTTTTTACCGATAACCGCGGCCGCCCAAAACCCCGAGGCTGTCCGGTGTCACGGTCGGTAATGATTTTGGCAGAGACCACATTGCCGGCCTCCGAAAAAATGGTCTGTAAATCTGTATCCCTCATCTGGTGGGCAATATTACCAACGAATAATTTTGTGCTCATTTTGCTCTCTTTATTTAATGGTTGTGCTTTTTTTAGTAGTTTTCTGTGCTGATGCCTGATCTCAGAACTCTTCCTGATCTACACTAGGTTCCGCCCCTATGCTCTGATGCTGCTCCTCAACTGTCGTTAATTGCTCCTCTTCAGAGTCTGGCAGTGCTGACTTATTCTTGTTTTGGCGACGTTTTAGTTTTTCTTCGTATTTTTGCTTTCTGGCTAGTTCCTTATCACGTTTGGCTTGCCCGTAACGGCTGCGTGCCACTGTTTTCCCTCCGGGTCCTGGCAAGTTAACATCATTATGGAGGTCAAAAGACCTGACCTCCATAGTTAAACGAATTAAACTTGCAAAAATTAGAGCTTGACGACGTTTTGGGCCTGAGGTCCTTTGTTGCCTTGGGTTACCTCAAATTCCACTAACTGGTTCTCTTCCAGCGAACGGAACCCGTTCCCCTGGATTACGCTATAATGGACAAATACATCGGGACCATCCTCGCGGCTGATAAACCCAAATCCCTTGGCTTCATTGAACCATTTTACCCTACCGGTTTCCTTCATTAATAAAACATCTCCTCAATGTGGTAATTTACCTGTTCGTAGAACAGGGCAGTAAAAATGGCCAGACAAAAAAAAATCGGAGGGGATTCGCACACCCTTCCGATTTTCGTCTAGGGGCAATGGTCCTCTGTCCCGTCTGACCATTCTCTCAATTGATGTAATTATATAATTATATTCTCACTTGTCAAGGAAAATAATTACCATCTTCTGATAAGCGCTCCAAGCTCTCCTCAAGAGTGAAACCCGGTGCGCCAGGGTGGGGGCGATTTTTTGGCGTCCAGCAGGGCCTTATAATGCTGGCGCGCTTTCTTGGCCAGCAATAGATCAGCTTCCAACTGCACCCGCGCCGCCGCGGGCTGGGTCCCCAGCGCGGCCAGTTCTTTCTCCAGATGTTCTACCTTGCGTTCGGCCTGGTATAATTCCTGGGCCAGGTAGCGTATCGACATGGTAGTAGCTGATGGCCATCTTTAAACCGGAGTTGCCCTCCCCTGTCCTGGAGTCCTAAGCCAGGGAAGGGGAGAGCAACCTAAGGTCTAAGGATAAACGCTGATTAAAGGTTTAGTACATGCCGCCCATACCGCCTCCCGGAGGCATCGGTGGGGTTTCTTCTTTCTTGGGAATCTCAGCCACCATGGCCTCAGTGGTCAGCAGCAGGGAAGATACCGACGCGGCATTCTGTAGGGCAAAACGGCAAACCTTGGTAGGATCGATGACGCCGGCGGCGACCAGATCTTCATATTCACCGGTCTCGGCATTGAATCCAAAGGGACCGCTTTCCTTTTTGACATGTTCGGCCACTACCGAGCCTTCAAATCCGGCATTGTTCGCCAGTTGGCGGGTCGGTTCTTCCAGGGCCCGCAGCACGGTATTCACTCCCAGTTGTTCGTCGTGATGCCCCAATTTGAGTTCTTGCAGGGCGGGGATGCAGCGCAACAGGGAGACGCCGCCGCCCGGGACGATACCTTCTTCGACTGCCGCCCGCGTGGCATTCAGGGCATCTTCGACCCGGGCCTTCTTTTCCTTCATTTCGATCTCGGTGGCCGCCCCGACCCGAATGACCGCGACGCCGCCGACCAGTTTGGCCAGACGTTCTTGCATCTTCTCACGATCATAGTCGGAAGTGGTTTCATCAATCTGGGTGCGCAACTGCTTGACCCGACCTTCAATCTTTTCACGCGCGCCGCCGCCGTCAATGATGGTGGTGTTGTCTCGATCGATATTGATCTTTTTGGCCGTGCCTAAATCCTTCAGGGTAACATTTTCTAGCTTGAGACCCAGTTCTTCCGAAACTACCTGGCCGCCGGTAAGAATGGCAATGTCTTCCAGCATGGCCTTGCGCCGGTCGCCAAAGCCCGGGGCCTTGACCGCCGCCACCTGGAGGGTGCCCCGCAGCTTGTTCACTACCAGGGTGGCCAGGGCCTCGCCTTCGACATCTTCAGAGATAATTACCAGGGGTTTGCCCATCTTGGCAATCTGCTCCAGCAAAGGCAGCAGGTCCTTCATGGCGCTGACTTTCTTCTCATGGATCAGGATCAGCGGCTCTTCCAGATTTACTTCCATTTTTTCGGCGTTGGTCACAAAATAGGGGGAGATATAGCCGCGGTCAAATTGCATGCCCTCTACCACTTCCAGGGTGGTTTCCATGCCTTTGGCCTCTTCTACAGTAATCACCCCTTCTTTGCCTACTTTGCTCATGGCCTCGGCGATGATATTGCCGATGGCGGCGTCGTTGTTGGCGCTGATGGTGCCGACCTGAGCAATTTCCTTCTGGTCTTTGGTGGGCTTGGAGATCTTCTTGAGCTCGCCGACGATTACCTCCACGGCTTTGTCAATACCCCGCTTCAGGGCCATGGGGTTGACTCCGGCCGCTACCAGCTTGGAACCCTCTTGGTAGATCGACTGCGCCAGGATCGTAGCGGTAGTGGTGCCATCCCCGGCGACGTCCGAGGTCTTGGACGCCACTTCCTTGACCATCTGGGCCCCCATGTTTTCAAATTTATCTTCTAACTCGATCTCTTTGGCGACCGTGACGCCGTCTTTGGTGATGGCCGGGGCGCCAAACGATTTTTCCAGGATGACATTGCGGCCCCGGGGACCGAGAGTGACTTTAACGGCGTCGGCCAAGATGTTGACCCCGCGCAGCATTGCCTCCCGGGCCTTGACATTGTATTTGATCTCTTTAGCTGACATATAAACTAATCCTCCTTATTAAATTTCCCAATCAAAGATAATTGCTGGTAATTATGGGGATAAGGCTGAGGCGTCAAATTACTCCTCGATGATCGCCAGAATATCTTCTTCACGCATCATTAAGTAATCTTCGCCTTCCAACTTGATTTCCGTACCGGCGTATTTACCGAACAAGACACGATCGCCTTCCTTGACGGTCAAGGGCAGACGTTCCCCTTTATCGGACATCTTGCCGGCGCCTACGGCCATAATCCGACCCTCAATCGGTTTTTCCTTGGCGGTATCCGGGATATAAATGCCGCCTTTGGTCATCTGGGTTTCTTCCAGCCGCTTGACCAACACGCGATCGTTCAAAGGTTTGACCTTCATAATATAACCTCCTAAGATTTTAATTGATGAACCAGGCGTGATTAGCACTCTCTTTTATTGAGTGCTAACAATATTTAATCATTCAGATCTAAAAATCAAGAGTAATCCCCAAAAATTTTTAATTTTTTCTGGCGGCTCAGAGAACGGCTACCCTCTGCAGGAGGAATAAAAGCTCCCTTACCAGGCGGTAACCAGATTGGTAGGTAAAAAAAATCTTTGCTGGAGTCGAAAAAAGGGGGATGGTGGTAACCCACAGAGGTTGCCATCCCCCGAGTTTTTTAAGGGTTCAAAATCGGACCGCGGTTTATTTGGCCCGGGCTAGCACCCTTTGCTTGCGCACTACCCGCACCGCCGGAGCCTTTTGGTCCTTGGTGGCCTTGGTAGCCTTCGAGATCTTCTTGACTACCCGCGGGGTAGCCTTTTTAGTATTCTGGGCTTTGCTCGGGGCTGATTTTTTGGTCGCAGGCCGTGATATTTGCTTCTTCTCCCCGGTGGGGAACATGGAGGCCATTACCGGGCCGGATTTTTTTGGCGCTGCTTTTTGAGCCAAACGGGTTGTAGTGGTGGCAACACGGGAGGTCGCGGCCGGTTTTGACCGGGACTTTTTGGCCACCACCGAACGTTTCGGTTTGTAAGCTTTGGTTGCTGACTTTTTGGTGGGTATCAGAATGGTCTGACCATATTTAAGTTCGCGTCCGCGGCGCATATCATTAAGAGCCAGGATACTGGCCTTGCTGGTATTATAGCGCTTGGCAATGCGGTTGACGGTATCGCCTCGTTTCACCCGGTAGCACAGCGTGGCTTTGGAATGCTTTGATGTATATCTATACCTGGTTCTCCTTGCCGTGGATTTAGCCCACCGAGTTTTTCTTGGACCATGGGCCCGGGCCAATTCGATATTTCTGAAAAAGGTGTCTTTTTTCCCCGCCGGTACTTTCAACAAATAGGCCGAATAATGCGGAGGCGTAGTCCCCCGTTTAAGTTCCGGATTCAGGGCAGCCAGTTGTTCATAATCTTCACCGGTGGCAATGGCCGCCACCTTGAGGGAAGTCGGTTGATTGACCTTGACCATTTCATATTTTAACGGTGGCAGGTAACAGATGTTTTTAAACCCATATTTTTCGGGGTTTTTGGCAATTATGGTGGCGGCAATCATCTGCGGGACATAATTCTTGGTCTCGGCTGGTAAACAAAAGTTCGACGATAGGTCCCAGAAATTTTTTAGGTGAGCATTATTGTCGATTTCTCGCTGGACCCGACCCTCACCACAATTATAACTGGCCGCGGCCAGGTACCAGGAACCGAACCTCTTATATAAATCAAGGAGATAGCGGGCGGCGGCGCGCGTGGCCTTTTCCGGATCGCGGCGCTCGTCGATATAGTTGTCAATCGTCAGGCCATAACGGCGCCCGGTGGCACTGATGAATTGCCACATGCCGCAGGCATGGGCGTGGGAATAGGCCCGGTTATTATAGCCGCTCTCGATCATGGCCAGATAGGCCAAATCCTCGGGCAGGCCATATTCAGCAAAGACCTTTTTGATCATGGGCAAATAACGGGTGGAGCGTGACAGATAGCGACTGAACACCTTTTTGCGTTTTGTGCAAAAATAGGCAATATAATTGCGCACTTGTTTATTGAGATGAATGGGCATGTCGTATTTTGTTTGCAGCCCCCACTTTTTCAATTCTTCAGCTAAATTTTGTTCCAAGCCGGGAATGGGGTATTGCGCATATAATTCTTCCAGTTGCTGATCGGTCAGATCCTCCGCCAGGGGTTCTTCGCGTTCCTCTTCAATATCTTCACAAAACTGATCCTGACTAGCGCTTTGAGATGAAGTTAGGTGGTCGGGTGCATAGCTCTTATTGCTGCTACAGCCGGCTAGCAGCCATAATAGTGCCGCTGCTAAGTAGGCCAGTCTTTTCATATAGCACTCCTTATGTTAAGGGCGCGCGCAATCTAAGTTATCGGCTGGTAGTCTATTGTTTCTCTTAACAGACTCACTCCCGCGGCCCCCCC
>MUKC01000038.1 GCA_002049795.1 Desulfobacca sp. 4484_104
AGCATTTAAAAGATTAAATTTTGGGTCTGGTCACTTCTTGTGACAGTTACTATACGATATAAATTATCTAAAAATTTGTCAAGGGCATGAATGGCATCTGGCAACCCGGATTTTTATTATCAATTCCCAAAAAAAATTGATTTGGCTCTTGACAAGGGCTGATTTATAATGTATCCTCCTTAATAATTATTATCACCTTAGATTTTTTATAACAGTGCTTTCCATAAGCCCCTGGCTCTCTGTAACTCAGTCTGCTTGGGGCACACGGATATAAATCTTAGCTAAAAAACAAAATTCTAATCAGAGGAGTGTGCACCGCTGGCCGGACCGGGTTCGGTAGCGGAGGAAAAAAGTCAAGCCAAACCTGATAACTATGGCTAACCAAAATTTTTGTCAATCCAGCTCAGTAAAGGAGAGAAAATGGCCTTTAAGAAATGTCCCATCTGTGGCTCCAAGAGTTTTTTTGTCCGGGATGCCGACGAAGAATATGACTTCTACGAATTTGAGTTACAGGAAAGCAGCATCTTTTTTAAACCTAATAATCCCGGCGCCGAACCGCCTTAATTTGTCGAGAATACCGACACCTATTGTAATAAATGCTCCTGGCAGGGCAAGTTCCAGGAGTTAAAGAAATAGTTCTGTTGCGGAGTTAGACCTCGGCCGAGAGGTACAATTCCCAAAGTGTTCAATAATCTGATGGCGGCCATGACCATGTCGGAGCGCAATGACCAGCCGAAAACTGCTAACTCATCATCTATGGTTTTGATTTTTCAACGTTATCCATTCAGGTGGGGGAAAAGATTTATATCGCCAGCGGGCCGCGACACGGCGATTGGCAGGTGATTGAGGTCGATGAGCGCAAATTCAGGCTGCGCTGCCCGGTGTCGCATCGGGAATTTGAGTGGAACCACTTCTGCTATCTGGTGGAGGCGCGGGATGACGAGCCCTGGCCCCATAAACATTGAGCGAAAAATTATCTTAACTATCTAAGGAGGAAACTTTTGATGAGCAAGACCACCGAGAATCTGATGGAGGCCTTTGCCGGAGAATCTCAGGCCAACCGCAAGTACTTAGCCTTTGCCAAAAAGGCCGATCAGGAAGGCTACCCCCGCACCGCCCGGTTATTTCGGGCCGCAGCCGAAGCCGAAACCATCCATGCCCATAACCATCTGCGGGCCCTGGAGGCCATTAAATCTACCCAAGAAAACCTGCAAGAAGCCATCTCCGGGGAAACCCATGAGTTTACGGCCATGTATCCCCCGATGATCAGTGAGGCTGAGGCCGAAGGTAATAAGCGGGCGGCCCAGACTTTCCGGTACGCCAATGAAGTGGAAAAAATCCACGCTGCCTTGTACCAGCAGGCCCTGGACCACCTGGATAACCAAACTCTGGTGGACGTCCATATCTGCCCGGTCTGTGGCTATACCGTGGAAAGCGAACCGCCGGAGGTCTGCCCGGTGTGCAAGGCCCAAAAGAAAAATTTCATCAGAATTGATTGACCAGATGGTTTCTAAAATCGGGCGGATTCTGGCTGATCCGGGTTGGTGCCCAGGGTAGCCGATCATAAAACCCCGAACAATTTTTCCCCCAAGACTGGAAATTGCCCTATCAATAATTATATTGGTTGTGAATTAACCTAAGATCCCTCTTAAGATTAACTGGGAAATTTCAAAGAAGGAGCACAAATGACCGAGCTACTGCAAATTTATAAATGTGGCGTTTGCGGGAATATTGTGGAAATGGTCCATGCCGGCGCTGGAGAACTGGTATGCTGCGGCCAGCCTATGAAGCTGTTCGTGGAGAATACGGTGGATGCGGCTAAGGAGAAGCATGTGCCGGTAATCGAAAAAATCGCCGGTGGTTTCAAGATCAAGGTCGGCAGTGTCCCACATCCCATGGAAGAAAAGCATTATATCGAGTGGGTGGAAGTCATTGCCGATGGCAAGGCTTACCGACAGTTCCTCAAGCCTGGGGAGGCTCCGGAAGCCACCTTTAAAATCGATGCCGACCAGATTACGGCCCGGGAATACTGTAATTTGCATGGGCTATGGAAAGCCTAAACCCGGCCCGGCATCGACAACCGCCAAGCCTTAGAACATGAAATAAGGTTCCTGGGAGCCGCTTTATAAAGTGGTGGCTTCGGATCCGCCGCGGGTGATCGGTATGTCCGATGTGCCCGCGGACCTGGGGAGCGCCTTTGCGGCCCAGCAGCCGGTTCCCAAGGTCGCCTGGGCTGCGCAGCGCTGTGTGGTGCTCGGGGATCATTGGATTATGGACGGGTATGAAGCCGAGTTCGAAACGGATGCGCAACAGACTCTGCAATGCCTCAAGACCAAGGCTCCGGGGATGATCGGCTGGATGCTCTAAAAGCAGATCGGCGTCAGTGCCATCGGTTCCTTTCAGTTGGACCCGGAGGGCATGATCCAACCGACCCTGGGGGCCAACCCGCCGCGCTATAACACCAATTACGGCGACTAGGTCCAGGATCTCCCCCATATTCCGCCGCAGAAGCCGACCCAGTATTATGTCCATCAGGAAATTGACACTGTTAACCTGGTCATCGGGGGCGAAGCGGGGCAGGGGTTAGTAACCATCGGCTAGATACTAGCCAAAAGCCTGGTGCGCCGCGGTTATAATATCGTTGTGACCCAGAGCTATCAATCGCGCATCCGCGGCGGCCACAACACTTATACAGGCTGTTCAAAACCTTCCCAAGCCCTGCCAGTTGTCACGCTGGGTACAGCGAACAATCTGATTTTTTAAATGACTTATGATTCTTCGCGGCGCTTAAGAGGCAAAAAACCGTTTTTTAGACCATTTGATCGGGCGGGATGGTAGCACTGACGGCCCTCATTATCCCAATAACCCCGCTCATAACCGCGACCGGAAGGGCCAGCGGACCCGAGAAGGGATAAAAATATAAAGGAGCAGAACGCCGCACAAAAAACCGCCGATATGCGCCCACCAGGCCACGCCTCCGCCTGCTCTCGAGCTAACAATAGACAGGGTGCCGCTAAAAAACTGCAGCACAAACCAGAAGCCCAGGAAAACATAGGCCGGGATTTCCACAATATAAATAAACAGAAAAGGGATCAGGGTCAAAACCCGGGAGTGGGGGAATAGGAAGAAATAGGCTCCCATGACCCCGGCGATAGCGCCGCTGGCCCCAATCACCGGGATCTGAGAATAGGGCGCGGTCAGCAGATACAAAAAGCTGCCGGCCAGGCCGCAGATCAGGTAAAACAGCAGGTAGCGGCCATGTCCCAGGGTATCCTCCACATTGTCCCCAAAAATGTACAGGGTCCACATGTTGGCGATCAGATGCAGCCAGCCGCCATGCAGAAACATGGTGGTGAACAAGGGTAAATGGATACTTAGCAAGTCCCGCGGGGATTGATGCCACAGGGCCAGGAATTTGGCCGGAATAAATCCCAGGATGTTGATTAACTCCCGGAGATAGGGCCCGCTAGCGATTTCTAACAGGAAAAACAGGCAGTTGATCGCAATAATAATGTAATTGACATAAGGGGTCCGTTGCGAAGGGATGTTATCGTGTAACGGAATCATTATGTTGAAATTTTAAGTTTTTTTCTGGTCCTAAGCAACCTTTAATCGAGATTTTAATCAGGCTGATTGGTTAATAAATGTTTGCCCCCCGCGGCCCGGGCGACCGGGGCATCCTGTAGAAAGTGGTCCCGTGGCAAGGCATCATCGGCCAGGACGTAGACCCGGTTGTGGATGGTCCAAAGTTCTTTTAATTGCTCTGGGGAGATCAGGTAGTTTTTTTCCGGGGGGACGGGGAAGCCGAACCGGGGGACACCATGGCGTTTTACCATCAAAATCGGCCGTTGGGCATAGAAGCGTAGGCTGGCCCCGTACTCAAATTCCTCGATGCTTTCCATGATGACCACATCCGTGGGGCCGGCATGTTGCCGGATATATTCTCCCATTAGACGGTCGCTCAGGTTGGGCGATAAGACCACCATACACTGAAAGGTAAAGTAGAGGGTTGCCAAGGCGGTGGTTCCCATGGCCAACAGGCAGAGACGGGGCCGCCGGAGCCAACCGAGCAGGGCGCTCAGCAGAGCCAAGGCCGGAAGCCAGTACTTAATCTGGTGGGCAATGGGACGCAATAGCTCGAACATCCCTAAGAACTCCCGGCGATTATCGCTACAGACCTGTTCAAACAGCGGCACCAGGGCGGCCATGCTGAGGGTCATCAGCGGTAACAGGGCTAAACTGGTGGCCATGGGCCAATCGCGGGGGTTAGCCAGAAACTGCTCCAATCGCCACCCCAGCACCAGAGCCAGGGGGGGCAGGGCGGGTAAAGAATAATATTCGATGCGCAGCGAACAGAGGGTGAAAAAGCCCAACACCACCGCGGCCCAGATGATTAATAAGGCCGGTCCCTGGTTTGCGCGACGGAGCGGAAACCACTGGCGTGGCCAGACGCGGACCAGGGCGGCGGGCAGGAAAGGAGACCAGGGCATCAGCCAGATTAACACAAACAGCCAAAACATCGGGATTGAAAAGCCGACAATATCGAGCGGCACCCGCTGGCCCAGAAAGCGCCCGATCTGTTCGTTGACTACATGATAATACAAAAATCCTGGATTTTGGAGTTCCATACCAATAAACCAGGGTAGGGTTAATAGCAAGAACAGGATCAGTCCCCCAGGATGCCAAAATATCCGCCACTGGCGAAAGTCGGCCAGCAAAAGGCCAAATAACCCGACAATGGCGAGCGGAAACAGCAGGCCGATAAAACCTTTGCTGAGCAGACCGATTGCCAGGCAGAGATGAAAGGCCAGGGCATATAGCGGGCGGGGCTGCTGTTGCCAGCGCAGGAAAAAATAGATCCCCCAGGCCAGGGTCAGGGTGATCAGGTGGTCGGTGAGCAGTTCTTCATGCAAGATAAAAAAGCCGATAGTGGTAAGCAGAATGACCCCGGCCAGCCATCCTACCCGGCGGGAAAATAGTAAACTACCGATCAGAAAGGTGGCCAGGAGTTCCCCCAGGGCCAGACCAAAGGTAGGCAAACGGGCGGCCCAGTCTGAGACCCCCAAGAGCTTAAAGGTAATCAGGTTGAGCCAGTACAGCATCGGCGGTTTATCCACATAAGGGGCGCCGTTGAGGATGGGCGTCAACCAGCGGCCGGAGTTTAGCATCTCCTGGGGAATGAGGGCGTACATGGCCTCGGAGCGGATCAGCGGTAACTGCCCCAGGGTAGGCAAAAAAACGGCCAGCCCCAGCAGTAGCAGGCTCAGGCCGGCACCTAAGCTTTTGCGGGTCTCAATGCTCAAAATGGGTAATCCAATCCCATGAATACGGCGCTGCCTTCTTCGCCGAATCCGAATTCGACATGACCTACCACTTGCGGCCGCACCGATGCCCGCAAGGCCAGTCCACCGGAGGCTTTTAGGCTCCTGAAATTAAATTTGCCGATGGTCGGAAAGACCTTGCCCATATCAAAGAAAGGGGCGGCTTCCCAGTGGCTGATAACTCCGAAATGGCTCAACCGAAAGACCTCAAAACGCTGTTCCAGGCTAAAAGCCACCATATTCCGATCAATGAAGCGCCATTCGCCATAGCCGCGATTGCTGAAAAAACCTCCTAAGTGCGGCCATTCATAAAAGGGCGTATCTTTTTGGCGCAGCAGGAATTCGCCTTCTAACCGCACCGCGGTAACAAACCGCCGATCTGCGTCCCAGGGTTGAAAGCCTTTAAAGATAATTCCGACCCGGTCAAAGGAAGCATCGCTGCCCAAGGCCTTGGCCGCGGTTTCCCCATAGAAGCTGGCCAGTAATCCACAGGTGGACGTATCCTTGAGGTCGCGGGTATCATAATTCAGCGTCAGACGGTGAACAAAAGTGATGTTGCGTCGTTGTTGCATCACCTCGGGAAATAATCCTCTGGTCGGGGGCAGAGTGGGGAGGTGTTTGTCGCTCAAAGTAGTCATGGTCAGGCGTTCCTGCCAACGCAGTTCCAGTCGCTCGGTGAACAGATAGCCCAGATGTCCCAAGGCTTCCCGGGTGCGGGAGGTATAACTGGTTTCGTCAGCCTCGTTACTGTGGTTGCCAAAGCCATAAAACCGGGGGAAATAATCGCTGTTATAGTTCAACAAGCAGCCATAGGACCAATCTTTGGCCCCCACGGATTGGTTATCATAGAAAAATTCGTATTCCGCATTGGTCCCGGTAGATTGGCTAGCAATCAGCCGGTATTGCACCTCGGAATTGGGATAGGCCAGGAGCCGGAAGGCAAAGACCGTCCCATCTTTTTCATTATAGATCACCGATGGGGCCAGGATTAAGCCCATCGCCTGATCATCGCGAGGGAAGATCCACACCGGCAAGAAACCGTAATCATTGCCAGAATCAGGTTCGGTGGCGATTACCGGCAACGGGAAGAGGGTGGTTTCGATCTTGCCGTCGGTACGTTGCACGGGCAGTGGGGGAGGAACTACCGCGGCCGGCACCTTCATGCTGCAACTACTAAACCCGAGCATCAGCAAGATCAGATAGAGGAGCAGACCAAAGTCTCGATGGGCCACGTGACTCCCCCTGGCTCAGGGCCTTAAGAGATATTCCAACGCAGCATTTCCCATAGGTCCTTAAGGTCTTTACCCAAGGTTCGCACCACCGTTGGCTCGAAGCCGGAGTGCATCATGCATTGTTGGCAGCGCCGGTCCCGCCCGACCCCGTAGCGCTCCCACTCGGTCCGGGTCATAAATTCTTCATAGGTCGGGTAATGCGCATCCATAAGCTGGTAGCAGGGCGACCGCCAACCTTTAGGGTTGCGGGTGGGGTTGGCCCAGGGAGTACATTGATACTCCCGTTCACCCCGCAGAAATTGCAGGTACAGAGGCGAATCGTAAAATTTGAAATGGTGCACGTCGTCGGTCAGGCGGGTAAATTTTTCCTTGATTTCCTCGCGACTTAAAAATAATTCCGGGCTCACCCCCTCAAAACTAAAAGCCGGGGAGGCCAGGAGGCCATCAATATCTAGCTGGGTCAGGTAAGCAAACAGGATTTCAATTTCCTGGACATCAGTCTGTTTGTAAATGGTGGTATTCGTACAGACCTGAAAACCCTGGCGTTTAGCGGCCTTGATCGCTTTAATAGCCTGATCAAAAACCCCGGGGCGCCCCACGATCAGGTCGTGGGTCGGTGCCAAGCCGTCCAAATGGACACTTAGAGTCAAATAATTGGACACCGGCAACTTGGGCAAAGACTTCTCCAGCAATAGGCCATTGGTGCACAGATAGATGTGCTTGCGGCGGTGGATCAACTCCTGGATCAGCTCAAAGACGGGTGGATAAAGCAGAGGTTCACCGCCGGTGACCGTCACCACTGGGGCACCGCATTCGGCCACCGAGGTTAAACATTCCTCCAGAGACATCATCTGTCCCAGAGTTTCCCGGTATTCCAGGATGCGACCGCAGCCCTGACAGGCCAGATTACATAAATGGGTTGGCTCCAGCATGAGTACTAGCGGGAACTTTTCCTGGCGTTGAAGCCGTTTCTCTATCAAATAAGCGATTAAGGAAAGATCAAGGCTTAAAGGGAAGCGCATGATCGGCCTCCTATAATGGTTGGCAGGGGATAAGCGACATCATAGCCACCAAAACCAGAGAAATCAGGATTAGCTAGTTTTCATCCGGGAAATCCGAAATTCCCTCGCCCTGCTCGTGGGGAAAGGGTTAGGGTGAGGGATTATTACTTTTGATTTCCAAGGTTTATTCACCCTCACCCTGGCCCTCTCCCTCAAGGGAGAGGGAAAATATGAGGTTTCCGGATGGTCACTCGCTAGCTGATTATCATCCCCCAGTTTAACGTTGTTTCGTTTTACTTCACATAGCCGTGCTCTTGGAACCAGCTAATGGCGTCCTGCAGGGCCGCTCGGATCGGGGTCTGGGGGAGGCCTAACTCTGCTACGGCCTTCCGGCTGTCGAAATACATGAATTTTTTGGCCATTTTAACCGCGGCGAGGGGGATGCGCGGCGGGCGATGACTGACCCAGTTAGCCCAAGCCTCGCTGATATAAGCCAGCCCCAGGATCGGATAATAAGGCAGCCGCCGGCGCGGGGCCGGCCGTTGACTGAGTTCGGCCAGGATCTGAAAAATCTCGGACAGGCTGAGGTTCTGGTATCCCAAGATATATTTTTCCCCGACGCGGCCGTGCTCTTCTGCCAAAATATGGCCGCGCGCTACATCTCGGACATGAATCAGGTTAAGCCCGGAATCCAGATAAGCCGGCATCTGGCCGTTTAAAAAATCGACGATCATCTTTCCCGTGGGAGTGGGGCGATAATCCCAGGGTCCGACCGGGGTGCTGGGATTGACGATCACCAGCGGCTGCCCTTGCCGGGCAAATTCCAAAGCTACCTGCTCGGCCAGGAACTTGGATTTTTTATAATGCCCGACCATATCGGCTAAAGTTACCGGCGTGGCCTCGGTTCCGGCGGTGCCGTCGCCGGGGTTGCCCAGGGTGCCGACGGTGCTGGTATAGACCACCCTTTCCAAGCCGCAATCAACGGCTGCCTGGAGAATGTGACGGGTACCCTCGACATTGGTGGCATACATCTCCGGGGGATGGGGCACCCACAGGCGGTAATCGGCGGCAACGTGAAAGAGATGACTACAGCCCTGCAGGGCAGTTTTTAAGGACTCCGGCTGGCGCAGATCCCCCTGAACAACCTCGACTGCCAGCCCTTGCAAGGCCGGATGATCGGGCTGCCGGGCCAGCACCCGGACCTGACGGCCATCCTTTAGAAGTTCTTGCACCAGGGCACGGCCGACAAAGCCGCTGCCCCCGGTCACCAGAGTTTTTGCCATTATTGCTGCTTCCGGGCCTGGAGATATTGTCCCAGGGCCATCAGCGGAAAACAATCCCGGTACAGATGATAACGGATCATGAAGTGTTGCGGGAAGCCGGTCCCGGTAAAATAATCTTCCTCCCAGCGGCCTTCGGCATTCTGGGTTCTGACCAAATATTCGATGCCTTTCCGGACCTCGACGGAGTTGACTTCCCCCGCGGCCATCAGGGCCATCAGCGCCCAGGCGGTCTGGGAGGCCGTACTGGCTCCCCGGCCCCGCAATTGCGGGCGGCGGTAGGACTCACAGGTTTCTCCCCAGCCGCCGTCAGGATTCTGGCAACCCTGCAGCCAGGCCACCGCCTGGCGGATGTAAGGTTGGCTCATATCCTCACCGATGCTCTTCAGGCCCAATAACACCGACCAGGTGCCATAGATATAATTAACTCCCCAACGTCCCCACCAACAGCCATCCGGCTGCTGGGTCTGGCGCAGGAAAATGTAGGCCCGGGCCGCGGCCGGGTGGTCCAACGTGTAGCCATAAATCCCCATCATCTCCAGGATACGGCCGGTCACATCTTCCGTAGGAGGATCGATCAGGGCCTTTAAGTCGCCGAAGGGAATGCTGTTCAGCCAGTCCTTGGTGTTATCAATGTCAAAGGCTGCGAAGCCGCCATTTTTACATTGCAGGCCCAAACACCAGGCAATACCACGATCCAGAGCAGATTGGTGCTGATTCGGATCAATCAACCCCTCTTTAAGGGCCATCAACACGACTGCACTATCGTCAATGTCCGGATACCAGTTGTTGACAAATTCAAAGGCCCAACCGCCGGGGGCCAGGTCCGGTTTTTTAATCGACCAGTCCCCGCGCACCAAAATCTGCTGGCGCAGCAGCCAATCGCCGGCCTTGACCAGGGCCGGATGCGACCGCGGACAACCCGCGGCGGCTAACGCCCTGACGGTCAGCGCCGTATCCCACACCGGAGAAATACAAGACTGTAACCGGATACTGTCCTGTGCCGCAATGGTAAAAAACTCCAAGGCCGCTAGCCCGCGGCGAATGACCGGATGATCGTTGTCGTAACCCAGGTAATGGAGTGCCAGAATGGAATTGAGCATGGCCGGTTGGATACCGCCCCAATCCCCGGAATCTTCCTGGTGTTCCAAAATCCAGGACTCGGCTCGGTGCAGGGCCAAGCGCCGGAAAGGATGTAATGGCCAGCTCTGATAAAATTTTAACATTCGGTCCAGAAGGACAAAGATATTATCCAGGCTCAGGCCATTAGGCTGCCACTGCACCCCGTGGTCCCGAAAACCTTCAGCCGGATCACTAAATAATTCCCCGACTCCTAGTTCCGGCGGGACGTGAACTACCGGCTGTTTGGCCATCACCACCGACAAGGGGACAATGGTGGCCCGGGACCAACTGGAAAATTCGTAGATACTCAATCCGCTCCGGGGAGGGAGGAGGATAAATTCTACCGGTAAAGTGGGGACACCGGCCCAACTGACCTGGCCAAACAGGGCTAAAAAAATGCGGGTAAAAACCCGGCTCTGTAAAACTCCGCCGCGCTGCTGAATGAAGGCTCGGGCCCGCTTTAGGGCCGGGTCTTGGGAGGAGTAACCGGCCAGTTTCAGGGCCTGGTAGGCTTCTACGGTAGTGCTCAGGTTGCCGCCATCCCCATAATAGATCGACCAACCGCCGTTATCAAGCTGCCGCTGCGCAATATCATGGGCCAGAGCAGCAATTTTCCGTGGTTCGGCTAATCCCAACAGATAGAGGAGCATCAAATATTCGGCCGTGATGGTAACATTGGACTCCAGCTCCGCCCACCAATAGCCTTCCCGATTTTGCAGATCCAGCAAGGCCTGGCCAGCTTGAGCTGCGGCCTTGGCTGCTGCCTCGGCCAACGACTCGGGGACCTCGAACCATGTGGTTGGCTCGGGCACCACAGAGTACTGCAACCCTTCACCCATTCTGTTTGCCTCTACCTCGTATAAATTATGTATGGGAAATTTAACGTAT
>MUKC01000148.1 GCA_002049795.1 Desulfobacca sp. 4484_104
GAAGAGGTGGTTACGGTTGGACCGGTTGAAGATCTGCTAGCGAGTCTTAATGCGGACGATTAGATACACCAGCCAGTTCAAGCGAGATTATAAGCGGGAAAAATCAGGGCGGCACAGCAAAGGGCTGGATGTCGCCTTATTAGAGGTCGTAAATCTGCTCGCCACCGACGTCCCCATGCCGCGCCAGTACCACGATCATCCTCTGGCCGGATTACCTTGACCTGGTCCGTCTTGGTTCGCACGGCAAGCTTGGTTTTTAACCAATAACTCAAAACAGGCTTACGCAAGAGGAGCTGAATGGACTACAACGCCTGCGTAGAAATTTTTAACCGGGAATTTGGTGAGGATTTTGAACTGCAACCGGGGATTGATTAGTCCATGGAAATACCACTGGAGGATGTGATCAAAATCCTGGGGGCAGCCCCGCCCGAGGGGGCCCATGTGGCCATCAAGGTCGATCTTATGGAAACTGCATATTCCAAGCGATTGCGGCAGGCAAATGTAAAACAAACCGGCTACCCAATACGATGATTTCGGCTAGAGAAGGTAACGGCGATCGGCAGGTTTTGTGGAAAAATTGGAATTGCTAGCTGAAAAAAGTGTATTGATATAAAAATCAATCGGTTGAGGTAAAAATTGCTGCTGGCTAACCACCGATAACCGTTAAGATGTTCCCCATAAATTTTTTGGGGAGGAGCTAAAATCGAAGGTAAACGCGGCCTTGGATGATTTGCAGAAGTCATATGATAAAGTCATCTCTCAATTGAAGTAATCCCAGCCCAACTTTAGGAGATATGAGTTTTAATCAGTTCTACAAATCTAGGGTTGGACATTCACAAGAATCTAAACCGAAGAAATGGGAGGTAAACAATGTTGCCTGAACTGAAACAACAAATTGTCGATGCCTTTAAAAAGGCCAAAGAAAAAGGCGAGGTTACAGCGGGACAGGTGCAAGACATCGTGAAGGATGCGGTATCCAAAACCGCCGAGAGCATGAAAGCCGGCGCCGAAGCTCTGCAAGAGATTGCCAAGGAGGCTACGACTACTAGTATCGAAGAGCTCCAGAAGGCGGGGATGGCCACCAAGGAGCGAATCACCGCCGCGGTGGAAGGGGCCGTAGAAGGGATCAAAAACGTGGAACAGGAGGCGGTGGAGACCACCCAACAGCAACTGGCCCAACTCAAAACCCGTCTTCAAGAAGGGGAAGAGAAACTGGCGGCCAGTGTGCACCAGGGCCTGGAAGGGGCCAAGGAGGCTGCTGACGCCTATTCCGGCGAGGTCAAAGAGTATATTGAAGCGGCGGTGACCGATGTTCAGTTAAAATATGCCCAACTTCTGGGGCTAAGCCGGGAGACCGTCAAACAGGCCGTGAAGCAAGCTATTGAAAGCGGCAAGGATGTCGGAGAAACAGTGGTCCATATCACTCGGGAGGCCACGGAAAACGCCCTGGCCGCGACCCGGTTCAGTGCCGAAAAGGTAAAAGAGGTCATTCAAACTGTCCTTTCGGCGGCGGTTGAGGGGGCCGAGGAGGCTGGCACCAAAATCACCGAGGTGGCGCAGGCCGCGTTCGAGGGGACCCGTGAAGGCGTTGCCACCGCGGTGGAAACCGCCCAACATGCCCTGTCAACGGCGGGGGAACGAGCCAGGGGCTTTGTCGTGGAAGATCTCGCCAGGGCCAAAGAAGATTTGGAAACTATCGAGGATCTGTTTCTGGAGACCGTTGACCGGGTGGCGCGACGCTCCGGAGAAGTGGCCAAGAAGGCTCTGAGCGATATCGCCACTGAATCCCGCAAAACCACTTCGGTTCTCCAGGAGAAGGCCGGCGAGGCCGCTAAAACCGTTGGCGCACGGCTCAAGGAACTAGGTATAGACACCTCCGAAAAGGCCGCCGAGCTCTTGGGAAGAGCAGCCCGGGGCACTGCTGAGGAAGCCGGTAAACTGGCTAAAAGATCCCTGGAGGTAGCCGGCGGGGCTCTGTCGGGTTTGTGGAAGGGCGCCAAAGAGGCCCTCAAGAGAGAGAAAAAAGAAGACTGATCATAAAAAGTCGTTAGTCTGGAGCGTTCAGCTATCAGCCCTTGCCAGCTGAACAGATGCAAGAGTCACCGACAAGACGCAGTTCGGGCAATTCCGGGGTGTTTTGACGGACTCTTGGGGTTTTCTGCAAGCGGACGGCTGGGGGCTGAACGCCGATAAAGGGGACTGTCTTGGCAATCCGTAAGATCGGCGTCATCGGACGCACTTACCGCCATGCCCAGCGTTACCGGCAGATCCTGACGGTGCTTTTTCGATATGGCTTTGGGGATCTGCTGGACAGCCTGAAGATCGAACATTACCTGGATATTGGCCTCCGTCTGATCTCTCGACAACGTCAGAAAGGTCTGGAAACTCTCTCCCGGGCGCAGCGGGTCAGAATGGCCATCGAGGATCTCGGTCCGACATTTGTCAAGATGGGCCAGATTCTTTCCACTCGTCCGGATCTTTTGCCCACAGAGTTTCTCTACGAACTGGGAAAATTGCAGGACCAGGTGCCGCCCTTTGCCTCGGAACAGGCCCAGAAGATTATTGAAACAGAACTACAGGTTCCGCTTGATGCAATCTTCAGAGATTTTGAAGAAATTCCCTTGGCTTCGGCATCCTTGGGACAGGTTCATCGGGCCCGGCTGGCCGATGGGGAAGAGGTGGTAGTCAAGGTCCAGCGGCCGGACATCCGCAAAACCATTGAGGTTGACCTGGAAATCCTGATGCATCTGGCTACCCTGGCAGAGCGACATCTAGCCGGCTGGGATATCCAGCGCCCCACCCAGATCGTAGAGGAATTTACTCGGGTGCTGGAAAAGGAGCTGGATTACACCCTCGAAGCATCCCACCTGGAGCGTTTTGCCAGACAATTTATCAGTGATCCCACCATCTATGTGCCTAAGGTTTATCGTGACGCCACCACCGCCAAGGTGCTTACCATGGAGTATGTGGACGCCATCAAGGTCTCCGACCTCGCCCGCCTGAAAAAGGCCCGGCTTAATCCGCAGGAGATCGCCCGCCGGGGCTTTGATCTGATCATGAAACAGATTTTCGTGCACGGTTTCTTTCATGCCGACCCCCATCCGGGCAACATCTTTATCTTGCCGAACAACGTCATCTGTTTTCTGGACTTCGGCATGATGGGGCGTATCGGCCAGGAAAACCGGGAGGACTTCGCCGACCTAATAATGGGGGCGGTGAGCCGGGATGAAGTAAAGGTCATGGATGTCCTCCTCAGGCTCACCTATTGGGAGCAGGAACCGGATCGCAGAGCTTTGCAGAGAGATGTGTCCGAATTTTTAGATCTGTACCTGTACCGTCCTCTCAAGGAGGTGGAACTCGGTCCACTCTTGCAAGAGGTCCTGGATCTGGTTGATAAGCATCACTTGCGGGTGCCATCAGATATGTTCCTGATGATCAAGGCCCTTAGCACCGTGGAGGGACTGGGCCGCACCCTGGATCCGGATTTTGACGCCATGGAACAGGCGGCCCCGTTTATGCGAAGGATTCAGTTGGAGCGTCTGTATCCGCCGCGGATCGCCGGGGAGATGTTCGATTCGGGAATGGAATTGTTCCATCTTATGAAGGAATTTCCTGGAGAGCTGCGCGAGTTCCTCAAACAGGTCAGACAGGGCAAGATGAAGGTCGAATTCGAGCATCGCGGCCTGGAGCCGATGCTTCATATCAGCAACCGGTTGGCCTTTGCGATTGTCCTGGCTTCTCTGGTGATCGGCTCCTCACTTATCGTGCTTTCCGATATTCCCCCCAAATGGCATGATATTCCCATTATTTGCCTGGCAGGTTTTGTAATCTCCGGGGCGATGGGGTTTTGGCTGTTGATCTCCATCATCAGACGCGGGAAGCTGTAATTATCCCAGCCCGGTCAAACCACTCGGAGGAAAGGCTGCCTCCTGAGGCTAAGTACCGCCGGGGGTTGTCCGCCGCCGTACGATGGCCCGGTTATGAGCCTCCTCAAGGTGCCTTAGGTTGTTCATTGCCCCCGCCCAATACCGCATAAAGCCGCACGTGCTGACCTACTGTTCCCCGCACCGCCAGGGCATCAGCCACTTCTCTGAAGGCCGTTTGGATGGCCTTTTCGTATTGGGTCAGGAGGATTTTTCGATTGGCTTTGCTGACCCGCAGAGCGGCCCAGATACGGGCATCAAAGAGCGGCAAAACAATCCGGGGGGCGAAGTTCCAGGTACCTGAGCCGGAGCTGAACAGTCCGGAGAGCTCAGCACTGGCGGTTCCCATCGCGGTGGTCAGAGAAATGCGGGGAAAGAAGGCAGCCCGAGCGGCGCCGATATTGGCATAGGCCGCCTTGAGCCGATATTCCGCTTGTAAAATGTCAGGCCGATTCAAAAGCACCTCAGAAGATAGACCGGGAGAAATCTCTTTGAGAGAGCCAACGTTGCTCAGGTCTGCGGGCAAAAGCTGCTCGGGGACCATAGAACCGGCCAAAAGATTCAAGGCGTTCTGATCCTGGGCTACCAATTGCGTGAAGCGGGCGACTTCTCGCCGGGCGGTATCCACCTGTGATTGAACCCGCTCCAGATCCAATCTGGAGGCGATGCCAACTTCATAACGTCGCTTAATCAAATCATAGGTGGCCTGCTGGGTCTCAAGGGTGGAGCGGGCCAGTTTGAAATTCTCTTTATCGGCCGCCAGAGTCAGATACACTCGGGCAATCTCGGACATCAGCAAAATCCGGGCGCTGCACCGGGCTTGCTCAGTAGCCAGATACTCCTGCAACGCCTCATCCTTCAGGCTGCGCAGGCGGCCGAAGAAATCAATCTCCCAGGAAGTGATTCCCAGATTTACCCGATATTCCTCCATGGTCATTGATTTCCCGGTGGTCGACAGATCGGCGGGCACCCGCTGTTTATCGCCCCTGCCCCCGGCATTGACGACGGGCCACAGTTCCGCTCGCTGAATGCCGTACAGGGCGCGGGCCCTTTCCACATTCAGAGCCGCCAGGCGCAGATCCCGGTTGTTCTTCAAGGCCCTGGCGATAACCATTTGTAACTTTGGGTCGGCGAAAAATTCCTGCCAGCTCAATTCCAAGGCGGTTGGGGCCCCGACCGCCGCTGGGGTATCTTCGTAGGCCGCTCCTTTGGGCCAGGGGAGCGGAATCGGCGCTTCCGGCCTGGTGTATTTCGGCGCCAGAGTACAGCCCCCCAGGCACATTAACAGTCCGAGAGCCAGTAACCCTTGTCTCCTCATCTTAACGCACCTCCTGGGGCCCGCTGGAATCAATATCTTGCTTAGGGATTTGCTGGGGTTGCTTTTTCTTGAATAGACTTGATACGAGGACAAAGAACATCGGGATGAAAAGAAGATCAATGAAAGTGGCGGAGAACATCCCGCCGGTAACCGCGGTCCCTATGCCATTCATGGCGCCGGCCCCCGCCCCGGTAGCAATGGCCAGTGGCAGGGTACCAAAGAAAAAGGCCAGCGACGTCATGATCACGGGGCGGAATCGTATTCTTACCGCTCCCAGGGTGGCATCGATCAGTCCATCTCCATGCCGCAACCGTTCTTTGATAAACTGAACAATCAGAATGGCGTTTTTTGTCGAAAGGCCGAGCGTGGTCAGGAATCCGATCTGGAAATAGACATCATTGGGCAGCCCCCGCAATGTAGTGGCCAAAATCGCGCCAAATACTCCCAGCGGTAACATCAGCATATTTACAAACGGGATGGTCCAGCTTTCATACAGGGCCGCTACACAAAGAAAAATCACGAAAATGGAAAAGGCATAGAGGATAGGCGCTTGGGCGGTTGCCATCCTTTCCTGATAAGAGAGCCCGGTCCAGTCAAAACCGATTCCCCGCGGCAACTTCGAGGTGAGCTCTTCCATGGCCTGCATCGCCTCACCGGTACTTTTCCCGGGCGCTGGTTCGCCCCAGATATTGATGGACGGAAAGCCGTTGTAGCGCTCCAACTTGGGAGAACCATAGGTCCAGTGGCCGGAGGCAAAAGAAGCAAAGGGAACCATTTTCCCTGACCCATTACGCACATAGAGTTTTTCCAGATCATTGGGTAACATGCGGTTAGGGGCGTCCGCTTGGACGTAAACCCGCTTGACCCGCCCGGCTTGAATAAAGTTGTTGACATAAGCGCTGCCGAAGGCCGCCGAAATGGTGTTGTGGATCTCGGTGATGGGAACCCCCAAGGCCCCGGCCTTTTCCCAATCCACGTCAATCCGGTATTCGGGGACGTCTTCCATGCCATTGGGCCGAACCCGGGTTAATCTCGGGTCCTGCCTGGCCATGCCTAGCAGTTGATTGCGGGCCGACATCAAGGCGGTGTGGCCCAATCCGCCGAAGTCCAGCAACTCAAAATCAAATCCGGTAGCATTGCCCAATTCAATGACTGACGGCGGCGGGAAGACAAAGATCCGGGCGTTTCGGATTTGAGAAAAGGCTCGCATGGCCCTTCCCGCAACTGCCATAACCTTTAGCTCCGGCCGGTCGCGCAGCTTCCAGTCTTTGAGCTTGATAAATGCCAAGCCGTTGGTCTGGGCCCGGCCAGCAAAGCTGTAACCAGCCAAGATTCCGCATGATTCAACCGCCTCTGGTTCGTTCTGGAGGAAATAATCCTGGATCTGGTTCATGACCTGCAGGTTTTGTTCAAGGGTAGAGCCGGTGGGCATGATTACCTGGGCCAGGAGTATACCCTGGTCTTCATCCGGGAGATAAGCGGTGGGCATTCGATAAAACAGGAATCCCACCGTGGTCACGATCA